>NZ_JAPFCD010000140.1:0-750 GCF_026153155.1 Photorhabdus aballayi
TGCGGCTGGATATAGATGAGACCTCGGTACATAACAGCGTACAAATGGCGCATAGTCGGTTGGCAGAGCTATTGGAGCATGAACATGCCTCACTGGCACTAGCTCAACGTTGCAGTGGGGTTGCCAGTGGTACACCGTTGTTCAATACACTGTTGAACTACCGACATAATGCGCCACTGGCGGCTACCGATAACATGATGGAAGGTGTCGAATTCCTTGGTGGGCAGGAGCGTACCAATTACCCGTTTGCCCTGTCGGTGGAGGATTTTGGTGATGCGCTGGGGCTGACAGCGCAAGTGATACGACCGTTTAGCCCTGAGCAAATATGTGGTTACATGCAACAGGCATTGGAAAGCCTGGCGGAAGCGCTGGAACACACGCCGGGCAGGCCGGTTCGGGCATTGGAAATTCTGCCGGAAGCGGAACGTACGCTGTTGTTAAAAACCTGGAACGCGACAGAAACTGTCTATCCAGACCAGTTATGTATTCATCAGTTGTTTGAACAACAGGTGGAGAGAACGCCTGATGCCACAGCACTCATATATGAAGAGCAGACACTCAGCTATGCTGAACTGAATGTCCGTGCTAACCGATTGGCTCATGAATTGATCGTTTTAGGTGTCGTACCAGACCAGAGAGTTGCAATTTGTGTGGCCCGTTCACCGGCAATGGTAGTGAGCATATTGGCCGTGTTGAAAGCCGGCGGGGTTTATGTACCGCTAGATCCGGCCTATCCGGGAGCGCGTTTGG
>NZ_JAPFCD010000141.1:0-715 GCF_026153155.1 Photorhabdus aballayi
TCGGTGATATTGCGACGAGACAAACATGGGATGGGCCGGAACAATACCAGCCCTGGATTATTCAGTATAGTACGAAAAATAAGCCCTCTGCTAAGGATATAGGGATGTTTCCGGGGGTCGTTTCAGTTGATTCAATCCCAACCCGATCATTTATTGGTCCTTTTTCCGGGGAAAGGACTGCAGGATGGGCCAAAGGTATTAACATCGGACAATCGGGTGATGTTGGTCAAATATATATCACACCAGAAGGCGAGCTATACACTTATTTCTTCAACAGTAACGGCGCTGTAGAAGGTGGAATTGTTAATACTCATCCTATCGGTGCCCCCATCCCTTGGCCTTTACCCAACGCCCCTATCGGCTATTTTTCATGTAATGGTCAATCATTTAATAAATCCATCTATCCGAAATTAGCAGTAGCTTATCAATCAGGGACACTACCCGATTTACGCGGTGAATTTATCCGTGGTTGGGATGATAGGCGTGGTGTTGATCCGGGGCGAGTGTGCGGGTCGTGGCAAGCTGACAGTACAAAAAGAATACAGCTTGCGGAAGGTTACTCCTCCAGCAATGGTAATATATCTATATACCAAGGAAAGATGGACGGCTACAGATATCCTCTCGGCAGAGATGCAATCGGCGGTGCCACTGCTACATCAATTGCTAACAATACAAGCGGTCATGAAACCCGCCCCCGCAACGTCGCATTTAACTA
>NZ_JAPFCD010000142.1:0-702 GCF_026153155.1 Photorhabdus aballayi
GAGAGTGTGATCGCATCAAAGCGGTCCTGCTGGCCTCTGAGGGCTGGAGTTCAGTGATGATCGCTCAGGCCCTGCGTTTGCATGAAACGACCGTTAATCGTCATATCAGCGATTACCTTAATCACCGCAAAATCAAGCCCGAAAATGGCGGCTCTCAGAGCCACCTCAGCGAAACACAGACGCAGGAACTTATCGCTTATCTGACAGAGAATCTTCTGCCCACCACACAGGCGGTTATCCGCCTTGTCAAAGAAGCGTGGAATATCAGTTACACCGTTCCCGGCATAAATAAATGGCTGCACCATAATGGATTCAGTTATAAAAAACCGACTGGTGTGCCACACAAGTTCAACGCGGAACAGCAGCGGGCCTTTATAGAAACCTACGGGAAACTGAAACAGGAAGCCGGAGACGATGAGCCCATCCTGTTCATTGATGGCGTCCATCCCACGCAGGGGACGAAACTGGCTTATGGCTGGATGCGTCAAGGCCAGAAAACCGTAGTGAAAACGACGGGAAGCCGTACCCGCCTGAATCTGATGGGGGCCCTGAATCTGGCCGATATTAGTAAAACGGTGGTACGCGAGTATGACCGTATCGACAGTTATCACATCGCAGAATTTTTCATTGCGCTGCGTGAAACCTATCCGGTCAGTCAGAAGGTTCATATTATCCTTGACGGAGCCGGTTACCATCGAAGTG
>NZ_JAPFCD010000143.1:0-660 GCF_026153155.1 Photorhabdus aballayi
CAGTGCGTTGCCACGCGAATCAGCCTGGTCATTCAAATCAGGAGCGCACACAATAAGCACTGATAGCAACTATGCAACACTAATACTTGAGTCTTCTTCTGAAATGCGTCGAACAATAATACAAACTCAGCCGCGTACTGCGGCTGAGATGTTAGTAATTTCATATGAAGACAAATCAATTTACATACCGAGAAAGGACGGCACACTAGCGACACTTGATGATGTTAACGCAGCAAATAATATCCCGGTTGGTTCTCCAATTCCTTGGCCGTTACCTAATACCCCTGCTGGTTATCTCGCATGCAATGGTCAATCATTTAATAAATCCCTATATCCGCAATTAGCAACCTCTTATCCATCTGGGCGGCTTCCTGACTTACGGGGTGAATTTATCCGGGGTTGGGATGATAGTCGAGGTGTTGATCCGGGGCGAGTGTGTGGCACATGGCAAGAGGGGGCTTATTTAGTACAAGAAACTAATAATCCTCTGGACAACGTTGTTAACTTCTCGCTGAATAACCGAGCAGCATTGAACTGGGATATTCCGCATAGTAGCAATGTTCAAGTAAGAGCGAGATCAGTATTCGATAATACGTCAACTTGGACTACGGAAGCAAAATTTATTGGTGTTACCCGCCCCCGCAATGTCGCCTTTAATTA
>NZ_JAPFCD010000144.1:0-655 GCF_026153155.1 Photorhabdus aballayi
AGGGGGTTTGAAGCCAGCTTCCGACAGCGGACTTCGGTGGGCCTGCCACCCTCTCCTCCTGAGCTTATGCTACATACTGGCTGCATTCCCTATGCGGCTAGTTTGTATGCCTGCTGCACACTTTCTATCAGAAATCGCCTTCTTAACATCAGCTTATCCCAGAGAGATAACGCTTTTGCTTTCATGTTACTACGGACATGAATGATTAACGTTATTCCTTCTGCTTCCAGTTCATCGCACAGGGCCTGTGACAAATACCCTTTATCGCCATACAAACACCCTGTTAACCCTTGTACCCGCGCTTTGACGGGATGACGATCATCTTTATTTCCTGAGGTCAACTTAACCGCTAAAAGTTCACCACAATCATTGATAACCAGATGAAGTTTAAAACCCTAAAACCAGCCTGTACTCGTTTTCCCTCGCTGGGCAACACCCTCAAATACGCGATGACGGGGAATACGGAGGTTGTGACAAACGGCAATTTTGGTTGAATCAATAAAAGCGATCCCCAGGGTTTCAGCCTTGCGTGACGAAAGAAAAGTACAGAGAGGAATGAGCGCCCTTTGCTTCAAGGTTAACATACGGGTGTAGCTGACCAATCCGGGAAAATCGGCCTGAAGATAGTGTTTAATATGCTGAATATAAAACGTTT
>NZ_JAPFCD010000145.1:0-592 GCF_026153155.1 Photorhabdus aballayi
TTGTGGATGTGGCGCATCAACAGATTGAGAAAAAATCGACAGACAATGAGAAGCACCCGGAGTTTGCGTTGGATGTGGCGGCACTGGGCGGCATGTATGCCCATAAAATTAGGCTAATAGGCACCGAAACGGGGGTCGGTGTCCATAATGCCGGCAATATCGGGGCCTCAGCCGGGGACGTGCATATTACCGCCGATGGCTGGATAGAAAATCGCGGCGCCATCAGCAGCCGTGACGGGCTGCAATTAACGTCGTCTGCCGATGTCTCGAACACCGGCAAATTACTGTCACAATCGGCGGTGAATTTACAGGCCAAAGGGGCGTTAAAGAATCAGGGTCGGGTGGAAGCCCGCGGCGATACCACCGTCACCGCAGGCACCATACACAGCAGCCATGACAGCGTCTGGGCCGCCGGACTGGATGATAAGGGCAACACCACCCGCCCCGGTTCACTGACCCTGACCGCGCAACACGTTCAGGCCAATGGCAAAAATCTGGCGACCGACACGCTGGCTGTCCACAGTCAACAGATTGACCTGAGTAACAGCCAAACCGCAGCCAGTCAGATTCAACTGACCGCCAGTCAATCGGG
>NZ_JAPFCD010000146.1:0-563 GCF_026153155.1 Photorhabdus aballayi
TCTTTAGAACATGAAATAGCCGTATTAGGTAAAGATGGTTTAGCGACTCAAGCCGGCTGGATAAAGATCTATCATGCTAATCAAATAACAAGAGAATTTACCAACTCTAATATTGAATATGTCATGCTGGGGGTCAGTTTATCAGCCGGTGCCTATCCCGATGCGCCACAACTTCCTGATTCTCATGATAAGGCGGTTTGTCGTAGTGAAGACGATCAGTGCTGGGAAATCGTTCCTGATTACCGTGGAAAAATAGCTTACAACAAGCAAACTCGTGCACAACAAGAAGTTACTGAATTGGGTGAACTACCAGAAATTCTGACATTCAAACAACCTGTCACTGATTTTGATAAATGGGATGGTAAACAGTGGGTCACTGATAATGTAGCCCTAAAAGCAAATCAAATTGAACAGGCGGAGCAACGGCGTGTAACTCTGCTGCAACGCGCCAATGAATCTATTGCATTATTTCAAGATGCTGCTGATTTGGATATCGCTACTGAAGCAGAAAAATCTACTTTACTGATGTGGAAAAAATACAGGGTAATGCTCAATAGAGTAAA
>NZ_JAPFCD010000147.1:0-539 GCF_026153155.1 Photorhabdus aballayi
CTGGCGGCAGAAAACCGCCTGTGGTTAAGCCGCAACCGCCGCAAACTCCTGACCTTTTCCACGACGGGCGCCGGGGTATTGCTGGCCCTGTGGACCGGCTGGCACCACTACTATCAGAAAAACTACCGGGCGGGGGACGAGGTGCTGACGCAGGCCAGAACCTTCCTGTCGGTTCCGCCGCCCAAAGGCGAAGACCGCAACGGGAATTTACAGCTGCCCCTGCTCAATCCTATCCGCGAGGCGACGCTGGCCTACGGGGATTACCATCATAAAGGGCTGCTGGCGGATATGGGGCTCTATCAGGGCGCGGATATCGGCCCGTATGTGGAAAATACCTACCTGCAACTGCTGTCTCAGCGCTTCCTGCCCGCCTTAATGAACGGCCTGCTGGACGACCTGAACCGGGCGCCTAAAGGCAGCGAAGAAAAACTGGAAGTCCTGCGCATCATGCGGATGCTGGAAGACGGCAGCGGCCGCAATAAATCGCTGGTCGAACACTACATGCGGACGCGCTGGAGTCAGGCCTTTAACGGTCAGCG
>NZ_JAPFCD010000148.1:0-521 GCF_026153155.1 Photorhabdus aballayi
AGTCCGATTTTTGCGATCTGATTAATCGCCAAATCAAAACAAATCCCAAAATGGACTGAGTGATGCCAATCATAGCACCAATACCCCGAAACGAACGACGTCAGATGAAAAAATTTATCCATAAAACCCGGGATAAGGATTATGCGCGTCGCCTCACCGCGCTCTTGATGTTACATGAAGGGAGTACTGTTTCTCATGTCTCCAGGACTCTTCACTGTTCACGTTCCTCAGTTAATCGCTGGATAAATTGGTTTACATTATCTGGCCTGGAAGGGGTAAAAAGCCTGCCGGCAGGAAGACCCGCAGTCTGGCATTTATCGCCACTTTTTACCTTATTGTCGTTCTTATTACAGCACTCCCCGCAGGATTTTGGCTACCTGCGTTCACGTTGGAGCCTGGAGCTTATTACTAATATAATCAATACATTATTAAATGTATCACTCTCAAAAAGTACATTATATCGTTACTTTTGCCGGAAGGGTATTGTGTGGAGAAGGGCCGCGCCTACCCTAAAAAAATCT
>NZ_JAPFCD010000149.1:0-507 GCF_026153155.1 Photorhabdus aballayi
TCATACAAAATATTATTTTATTCAATGTGTTACTGATTATGGGGAGCTTGATAATGCATTTGTTGAGTATGGAACTTGGAAGAGATACTACGACTGCGTGGTCTCTTATAACCTACCAAACGGAACCTATGTATATGGAACTTCGCAAAGTGGTCTTTACTGGTTTGTCTCGAGTGTAGACCAAAACACCGGAAAACTTACCGACATAGCCGGAGGCGAACTAGAAAATACAAACAGTCAAAAAACCACAGGACTGACAGTCATCTATAAGAATGGAATGCCCTTTCTATTTCGGCAACAATTGGACTGTTCTTGGCTAATAAATGAAATAATGCCGAACGGAACTATAGGGCCGATACTGAGCTCCGGCACCTTCCATACAACCTACACCCCACTCAGTCTCGGAGTTGAAGGGGAGAGTTATTATTTCGGAAAAGATGGGACATCTTTCAATGGCAAGGGAAACTGGATAACACGAAAGTTTTTTGCCAATGGCACTATTAGCCC
>NZ_JAPFCD010000015.1:0-101600 GCF_026153155.1 Photorhabdus aballayi
CAATAACATATTGCCAAATATTCTCGAACCTACACCAACCGCTTTCCTTCCCTGACTTTCAAACAACAATCACCACTGGGTTTACCTATATGGGTTGAAGGATGGGAACATAATTATCCCACCAATCACAATGCTAAATAAGCATGATGTCACAATTAATCTTTACTCTCCGATAGATATCACGGAAATATTGCCACATCCCGAGGCGAATGGAATAGAAGAAAATCTGTTGAAAAACAAGGCATCATAGTATGTTGTTGGTAAGATCTAACCACCATTCCATGAGCGGTAATACAGATTTCAGCTAACTGTATTCTACCAATTAGTTAAACAAGTTGGCTGTTAAGCTTGACCCAGATAAGTTTACGGTCTAATCTCCCCCAACTAGTTACAAAATCTTATCCCCCATTACTTTTTGTTAAGACAGATAAAAGTATTGGAAAATCAGTGCAATAGATAAGATTTCCGAATATTACAGGCACTCTGGGAGCCAAAAACCTAGTGCGGTAGCTTTATTTAATGATTATTAAGATGTCAATTCAGGCTTTCCATAGTTAAGAAAGAAAAAATCATTAAATAATTCAATTTAATGATTCTCGTAAAATTAACCCAGACTCATAAATAACATAAATTGTTTTGTTAAATTAATATGAAAAACATCATTTTAACTGGTAGTTCTGGTACTAGATTATACCAAGAACGACGAGCATATTTAACAGCCTCTTCCCTGTATATGACAAGCCAATCATTCATTATCAGTACTGATGTTGACTAGAAATACAAGATATTCTTAACTTATTACAACTCCTCCTTAAAACCAAATAAAGCTTCAAACGCCTTTTGAACAACAGAAATAACTTAGGAATTAGGAATAGTTAGTTACGAGACTTAGAACACACTTGAAGGATTAACCCAGATATTCACTAACCAAGAAAATAGCATGAAAGCCCCTGTCTATCACCGACCTAATGCACTTTAAAAATGCAAAAATATTAAAAAACAAGATGTTTCGTAATCTTTCCCTGAGTCGAGTCCGAGTTTTCTGCTAAGATTCAAAAGGTTTGTCACTCAAAAATGCACAATATTTCGAGTAAATGATGGGTACCATAGTTAAATTGACTCCCTCTCAAATTGAATTCAGCGCAGTAAAAAATAAAACAATTCTTGAATCTGCGCTGGAATCTAGCGTAGTACTAGAATATAGCTGTAAGAATGGTTCATGTGGCATGTGCGAATCACTTCTACTTGCTGGTGAAGTTTCCGATGAACAAGAACGTGTATATAAGGCTGGCGAACGTTTCTTGACTTGTCAATGTAAGCCCAGTTCTGACGAGATTGTCATAGAAGCTGAATATTATCCAGAACTCGCTGAGCTAACGAAAAAGATTGTGCCCTGCAAAGTTAGCTCAACCAGCACAGTAGCAGATGAATATATGATCATTAAATTCAGACTGCCGCCCACCGTATCTTTTGCATTCTTACCTGGTCAATATATTAATCTTCATTATCAGAGTGTGGTACGAAGCTATTCCATTGCCAGTGCTACTGTTTCAGAAGGGATCGAATTACATATTCGACGGGTCGCCGATGGAGTTATGAGTAGTCTTTTATTCAACGAACTGGCTGTAAATACCCTGATGAGACTGGAAGGACCGTTGGGAACATTCTTCGTCAGAGAAGATGATAGGCCAATTATCTTTCTTGCTGGCGGTACCGGTTTTGCTCCAGTTAAAGCCATGGTGGAAAAACTTATCGAACAAAATTCCAAACGTGACATCCATATCTATTGGGGAATGAACAGCGGGGCTGATTTCTATTTAGACCTTCCGATAGAATGGGCTACCAAGCATGAGAATATACATTATGTACCCGTGTTATCTGGTGAAGATTCTCAGTGGTCAGGAAGAAAAGGATTCGTCCATAAGGCGGTAATGGAAGATTTTGATAATCTCTCAGCATTTGCCGTTTATGCTTGTGGATCTCCAATTATGATCGAAGCAGCAAAAGCTGATTTTATAAAAAATGGATTGCCTGGGAAGCACTTCTTCTCTGATGCATTCACCGTATCTAAATAAATGAGGAAATCATGAAGGCAGTAATTTTGGCCGGGGGCTTGGGTACTCGTCTGAGCGAAGAGACAGTGGTAAAACCTAAGCCAATGGTGGAGATTGGTGGAAAACCTGTCTTATGGCATATCATGAAAATGTACTCTGCTCATGGTATTAATGATTTTATCATCTGCTGTGGTTACAAGGGATATGTTATCAAAGAGTATTTTGCCAACTATTTCCTGCATATGTCTGACGTAACATTTTATATGTCAGAGAATCGGATGGAAGTGCATGAGAAACGAGCCGAGCCTTGGAATGTCACCTTGGTTGACACCGGGGATACCTCTATGACAGGAGGACGTCTGAAGCGGGTAGCAGATTATATAAAGAACGATGAAGCTTTTCTATTCACCTATGGTGATGGTGTTTCCGATGTGAATATTCAAGCCACTATCGATTTTCATCGTAATCATGGAAAACTGGCTACTCTTACCGCCACCTTACCGCCGGGACGTTTTGGTGCGCTTGACATCAAGAATAAACAGATCCGCTCTTTCCAGGAAAAACCAAAAGGCGATGGCGCCATGATCAATGGTGGTTTCTTTGTACTCAGCCCAAAAGTGATTGATCTCATCGATAATGATGCTACTACTTGGGAACAAGAACCGCTAATGACCCTGGCAGAACAGGGCGAATTGATGGCATATGAACATACAGGCTTCTGGCAACCTATGGATACTCTGCGCGATAAACATTATCTCGAAGCATTATGGGAGAAGAGACAAGCTCCGTGGAAGATTTGGGAGTAAACACTGTGATTGAAGCAAACTTCTGGCGTGGAAAGCGTGTTTTTCTCACGGGGCATACCGGTTTTAAGGGGGGATGGCTCTCCTTGTGGCTTGAAGAGATGGGAGCAATTATTCGTGGTTATTCGCTACCTGCACCAACTGAACCCAGCTTATTTGAAGTGGCGAACGTTCATAAAGGTCTACTCTCTGAAGAAGGGGATATCCGTGATTTTTTCCATCTGCGTGAAGCCATAACTGACTTCAAACCCGAGATAGTCTTTCATATGGCTGCTCAACCACTAGTAAGACTCTCCTACGATAATCCTATTGAAACCTACTCCACCAATGTAATGGGGACAGTCTATTTGCTGGAAGCTATCAAGCAGGTTGGCGGTATTAAGGCAGTTGTCAACATTACCAGTGACAAATGCTACGAAAACAGGGAATGGGTTTGGGGCTATCGTGAAAACGAGGCTATGGGCGGCTATGATCCCTATTCCAATAGCAAAGGATGTGCAGAACTGATAGCTTCCGCCTACCGTAACTCTTTCTTTAATCCCAAAGATTATGAGAATCATGGAGTCGCACTAGCATCGGTGCGTGCCGGTAATGTGATTGGCGGAGGTGATTGGGCCAAGGATCGACTGATCCCAGATATTCTACGCTCTTTTCAAAATAACGAATCTGTTGTGATCCGTAATCCGCACTCTATTCGTCCGTGGCAGCATGTATTGGAGCCACTTTCCGGCTATCTGCTATTAGCTCAGCACCTTTACCGGGACGGATGCGCCTTTGCTGAGGGATGGAACTTTGGCCCCGATGACAACGATGCCAAGCCGGTACAGTTTATTGTTGAAACGATGGTTGAACTATGGGGGGCAGATGCCACTTGGCAACTCGATGGCGCAGAACACCCGCATGAAGCTCATTACCTAAAACTGGACTGCTCCAAAGCCAAGATGAGAATGGGCTGGCATCCCCGCTGGGATCTGGTCAATACACTGGAACGTATCGTCAATTGGCATAAGGCATGGTTGGCAAGCGAGGATATGCGTGAAACCTCACTGCGCGAAATTCGTGATTACATGGCTGCGCAATAAAATGAATCTACTACGGTCACATGACTTTTGAGGTTTGTAGCCGTAACATATCGCCCCTTTATATTTGTTTGTCTGCCGCCCTGAGGCCAGCAAAGACAGGTAACACAATCCATTGACAGGAATGAATTAATGAGTTCTCAAGCATTACGTGAACAGATCTCCTCGCTGGTTGCCCAGTATGCAGAGGAAACGATGGCTCCTCAACCTTTTATCGCCGGTACCAACGTAGTACCACCTTCCGGTAAAGTGATCGGTGCCCGAGAACTACAACTAATGGTTGAAGCTTCTCTGGATGGCTGGCTGACCACCGGACGTTTCAATGATGCCTTTGAAAAAAAACTGGGGGAATACATTGGCGTACCCCATGTGCTGACCACCTCCTCAGGTTCATCTGCCAACCTGTTGGCGTTAACCGCACTGACTTCCCATAAGCTGGGTGAACGTGCACTTAAGCCGGGTGATGAAGTCATTACTGTCGCAGCCGGTTTCCCGACCACTGTTAACCCGACTATCCAAAACGGTCTTATCCCCGTCTTTGTCGATGTGGATATTCCGACCTACAATATCGATCCGGCACTGATTGAAGCAGCAGTGACCGATAAGACCAAAGCTATCATGATAGCCCATACTTTGGGTAACCCGTTTAATCTAGCCGAAGTGCGCCGTATCGCCGATAAGTATAACTTGTGGCTTATCGAAGACTGCTGTGATGCACTAGGCACCCGTTATGATGGCAAAATGGTCGGTACTTTCGGTGATATCGGTACCGTTAGCTTCTACCCTGCGCACCATATTACGATGGGTGAAGGCGGTGCCGTGTTTACCAAGTCGGGCGAACTGAAGACGATTATTGAATCTTTCCGCGACTGGGGGCGTGATTGCTACTGTGCACCAGGTTGCGACAACACTTGTGGTAAGCGTTTTGGTCAGCAACTAGGGTCATTACCTCAAGGTTATGATCACAAGTACATCTACTCTCATCTGGGTTATAACCTAAAGATCACTGATATGCAGGCAGCCTGTGGTCTGGCTCAACTAGAGCGCGTTGAAGAGTTTGTAGAACAACGTAAGACCAACTTTACCTATCTGAAAACAGGTCTGGAAAACTGTGCTGAGTTCCTTGAGTTGCCGGAAGCAACCGAAAACTCTGAACCTTCTTGGTTTGGTTTCCCAATTACGCTAAAAGAGACCAGTGGCATTAACCGTGTTGAACTGGTCAAGTTCCTAGACGAAGCTAAAATTGGTACGCGTTTGCTGTTTGCCGGTAACCTGACCCGTCAACCCTATTTTGCTAATCGTAATTATCGTGTGGTTGGCGAGTTGACCAATACCGACCGCATTATGAATCAAACTTTCTGGATTGGTATTTATCCTGGCTTGACCAAAGACCACTTGGATTATGTCATTGCTAAGTTTGAAGAGTTCTTTGGGGTTAATTTTTAATTAATGTCTGGATGTAAGGGAGATGGCCATGACTAGAAAAATAAAGACTGCGATTGTGACTGGCGCAACAGGATTCATTGGCAGACATCTTGTCCACCGTTTATTACAAGAACAATTTTCAGTTATTGCAATCTCCCGCTCTAAAACACCCTGCCATGTTGTCATTAATAATGATATAAGGGTCATTTGGTGCCAATGGCATTCAGTAGAAAACTGTATAACAGATCAGCATAACTTGGTGGCAGTTATTCATCTAGCGACAGCCTATGGTCGAACAATAGATTGTTTTCATGAAATTGAAAAAGCTAATGTTTTAAAACCATTAACGCTACTCGAATTTTCCGTGAAACATAAAATACCTATATTTATTAATACGGATAGTTTTTTTACCAAAACTGAGTATAACTATCAACACATGATACCTTATATTCTTACTAAGAGAAGCTTTAATAAATGGGGAGAATACTTTTCTTCACTAGGGGAACTTAGTTTCATAAATATGCGGCTTGAGCATGTTTATGGTCCAGGTGATAGAGAAGGAAAATTTATCCCTTTTTTAATTAATGCCTTAAAAAGTAGTACTAAAAAAATCGATTGTACAGATTGTTCACAGAAACGTGACTTCATATATATAGATGATGTTATTGATGCCTATATAACGGTATTGAAATATGGTACATTACCTGGTTATGTTGAATATGGGGTAGGTCTTGGTTATTCAGTGACAATGAAAGATTTTATTGAATGCCTCAAAAAACAATTAATATCAAATATATCTATCGATTATGGGGCCCTACCTCATAGAAAAAATGAGATTATGAATTCATATGCGGATAATAGTTCTTTAGTTGTATTGGGGTGGAAACCCAAAACAAACTATCTGGAGGGAATAAATAACATGATAAAGAAGAGTTAGTGATATGTTGCTTTCTATTCTTATACCTACATTCAACCGAGCTAAAGAGCTTAAGAAAAATTTAGAGCTACTATGCAGATACATAGTCGGTTTTAATTCTTTACAGTGCGAAATTATTATATCGAATAATAATTCAACTGACAGTACTAGAACTGTATGTGAAGCTTTTTCCGGATATTCATTTATAAAAATATTTCATCAGAAAGATAATATAGGTTTAGAAAAAAATACTTTATTTTGTCTTTCTAAATCAACTAGTCAGTATGTTCTTTTTTTAGGTGATGACGATTATATCTCTCAAGGGTATTTTAACTCGATTATCCGAAATATAAGTGAACACAAGTACTGTGCTATAATTCCATCTTTTGTCGGGTATTTCCCTCAAGAAAATAAAGTTATCTACGGCAGAGATGTCGAAATAAAATCAAGAGTTTTCAAAAGTAAATTTTTATCCTTGCTTAACTTGTCATGGCGAGGGCATCAAATGAGCGGATTGGTTGTTAAAAGAGCAGGAATATTAGAAAAATATATTGGTTCAAAAGCTTCAAATATTTATCCATTTATATTCTTTGTTACCTATGCTTTAACTAAAGGTGATGGGCTTCATGAGACAAAATATCCTGTTATTGTTACTCAGCGCCCTCAGGTTGAAAAAGATTGGAGTTATGGAGAAGATGGCCTTATTCCTGATATGCTAGATAATTACTTTTGTTTCAATAAGATTGGTGTTCTTTCAAATGTTGAACGTATTTTACTAGAGCTCAAAGTTTTTGTTAATAACGAAGGAAGATTTGTTCCTGTCGCTATTAAAAATCCAAAATGGTTTTTTGTTTTTTTGAAAAAAATAGGTTCATCTTCAAAAATATCATTACCTGGTAAATTGATATTCATGTTATTCATCCCTGTTTTCTTTCTTAGTTTTATTATAAAGAGATGGTATAGAAGAAAAATTGAAAAAAATATGATTATTGATGTTGATTTTATTAATGACAAATAAATATATATGAAAAAAGCTATTGGCTGGACTATGCTTGCTAATTTTAATGCAATTGGCTTGCAACTCTTTCAAATATCTATTTTAGCAAGAGTATTATCGCCCAGTGACTTTGGCATAATAGCTATATCTAATGCTATCTGTATGTTAATTATAACATTGCAGGATATGGGCCTTTCCGGATACGTTGTTCATAAGCAGAAGATAAATAAGCAAGAGCTATCATCATTGTATTGGTTTAGTATTTTTGTTGGTATAATCTTATTTGTACTTCTTTTTACTTTGTCTAGATATATTTCTGAATACTATGTATTGCCTGATCTTAAAAATGTTTTAATAGTGCTTTCCTTTAATTTTATTATTATTGCTGCTAACTCACAAGTCCAAGCCATATGCCTCAAAGAGTATCAGTTCGATTATATTGCGAAAGTTGACTTTTTAGCTAAATGGATTGGATTTATTACATCTATTATCTCTGCGTACAAAGGATTTGGGGCTATATCGATAGCTAATGGCTTGCTAATTGGAAATATGTCTAAAACATTTTTTTTCATTATACAAAGATGGAAGTATAGACCAGATTTTTTCTTTAATAGTTCATATATCTGGCCTGCCGCTTCATATAGTATATATCAACTTGCCGGGCAAGTGATAAATACAATTTCTCTGCATATCGATAACTTGATTATGGGGAAAATGGTACCAACATCTTCTTTAGGATTTTATTCATTATCTAAAGATCTTTCAATTAAAGCTTCAATGATGATAAATCCTGTTGTAAACAAGATGGCACTCCCTGTCTTCTCTAAGGCTCAACATAATCTAAGCAGATGTAGCCGTATATATATGGCAAACTTACGTCTAATCTCCACTATCAATGCACTTGGCTATGCTATTATGATGGCGTTTAGTTCTCATATTATTAAAGTATTGTATAGTGAAGAATATATTATTTGCGCAGAGTATCTAAAATTCTTAGCTTTATTTGGTTTTCTACGGTGTTGTATTAATCCGATTGGTTCATTATTACAAGCAACAGGAAATACAAAATATGAGTTTCAGTGGAATATTATAAACTTTATAATATCAGTAGGGCTTGTAGCAGGAGCTGTATTCTTTGGAATCGATGCTGTCATATTTGCCAATATCTTATCACAGTTCACTCTTGTCATTCTCGTATATTTTTTCGTATTGCGCAGAGTACTTCCGCTTTCATTTCCAGCTTATTTATTGTCTCTTGCACCTGGGGTGATTTTTTGTTCTGTCATTTTCATTTTTACGCGTATTTTCCTTGAGCCCGATAATAAAGACATAATCATGAGCCTTTATTTTTTCTTTTTAATTTCCATATTTATATTTTATATTATTTGGTTAATAAAAGATATTCTCCTTATTAGAGAGCAGCTAAAATGAATGAAGATAAAGAGAACAAAGTAATAATTCTTCATGATTCAAATGGGAAGCCTTATTACGAAGCGATAGAGTTTCTTTTTAAGAAAAATATTCTTTCCGGTAAGATTGTATATTATGAATCCTCAGTTCTTTTTATTCTACTTAGAGCTTTAAAGAATAATAAAAAAATAAATTTAGATTTTTGTTCTAGATTATATAAAAATTTTATATTTAGATTGATGCTTCCATTTTTGAGCGGTAAAACCATTATTATGGGGATGGCTCCCTATGATCCACGTTTTTTCTTATACTCATTACTTGCACTTCGCAATAATTTAATTTTTCACACATCTTGGCCATTTTGGTGGAGTGAACGTATTCCGAAACGGTTTGGGTGGTTGTGCCCATTATTAGCACGTGGTTATGCTTGGGTGCTGAATCATTATCCTATTAAAGTCGTGTGTGTCACTGATGCCGTACGGCTTAGTCTAATTAAGCTAGTGAATCCAGAGAAATGCATTGTTATACCCCATGCTATTCATACAAATATATATCAACCAAAGCAATTATCTCAACAGACAGGGCCTTTCCGATTGTTTTACGTTGGGAGATTAGTGGCTGAGAAAGGCATACCATTATTATTGGAGTTAGCAGAAAATCTAGACCCTCAACGTTATGAACTTCATTTAGTTGGTTACGGACCGCTTGCCACTGAAGTAGAACAGGCTGCTGAACGAATATCTACATTGTATTTCCACGGTGCCATTCATGACAAAATGTGTTTAGCGAACTTGATGGGGTCATGTCATTTGCTGCTTCTACCATCGCGGCGTGTAACAGGCTGGGAAGAACTGTTTGGCATTGTGGTCATTGAGGCTATGAGTTGTGGTTTAGTTGTATTAGCAACGAATCATATAGGACCAGCGAGTATATTACATGGTGATGATGGGATCTTACTACCCGACGGTACTACAGCAAGACAATTTCAGGAACATATTGATACCCTATATGCTGACCCCTTACGTTTACAACAGTTGGCACAAAATGCGCGTCAACATGCAAAACAGTATGATTTAACTCAGGTGGGAGCACAATGGTTACAAGTGATGAAAAAATGAGCGAACGTTATTTTTTAGCAATTTGTATTCCAACATACAATATGGCTCAGTGGTTACCTGAACTTTTGGATAGTGTGCTGCAACAAACCCAAGAACTGGACGAAGTAGTGCAAATCGTAATATCTGACAACGCGTCAAGTGATAATACATCTGAATTGATTGAAAACTATCGGTCTCACTATCCTCATATCCGATATCATCGTCATGCAGCTAATCAAGGCGCAGATCGAAATTTCTTAAGCGTAGTAACACTGGCTGAAGCGCGTTATTGTTGGCTGATGGGAGGTGATGATGCACTTACTCCGGGAGCACTCAAAACGGTTATCGACAGTTTGTATGAACATCAACCCACTGTAATGATGATGGATCGATTATGTTGCAACGAGCGATTAAATAAACCTGTAAAAGAATCATTTGTCAATTTGCAAACTTCGCAGTGTTTTGATTTTTCTCAACCTGCAGAAGTGCAGAAATATTTAGCAATCAGTAATGGTATTGGTGCTCTATTCTCTTATTTAAGTGTTTTAGTGATTGAGCGCCAAGCCTGGCAAAAGGTAGCAGTTGATGAACAGTTTATCGGTTCTGATTATGTCCATGTTTATATGATTTTCTCAATGCTTTTCTATCCGATTCATAAAGTCTCACCTCGACTTTGTTATCTTCACATTCCAGGAGTATTTACTCGCCTAGGAAATGATTCTTTTATTACAAATGGGAAGTGCAAGAGATTCATAATAGATGTTGATGGATATAATCGATTCTATGAATACACACCTCAACCATATAAAAATAAAATGAAAAGAGTAATAAAAAAATATAACCCAATCCTTAGATGGCTAAAATATGCGCCATTTGTTAATGTGAGCCAGCGGGAAGAATTGTTATCTATAATGAAAAATCAATCATATACATCTATTGAAATATTATTATTTAGATTAATAAGCCTTACATTCTTTATTAGAAAATATTAATTGTTGAAGAAGTTTAATATGGTATTGACTTTATACTTATACTTTCTCTGTTTTGATGGAGTCATAAAAGGGATTGCATATCATTTTGGTCTTAACTTCCTAATATTGACTAAAGAATTTCTCCTCCTATACATATATTCCACTCTGCTACTAAAAACATTCTATTCAAGAGTAGTAAAAGCAAGAGCTTTTATCTCTTTTTTGTTTATTATTTTCTATTTTTTATACTCATATATTAACGATGTCAATTTTGTGCAAGTAGCATTTGCACTTAAATTATTAACACCTATTTTAATTCCATTAGCGAAGGATGATATATCTTATCGTATTTCCAGTAGAACAATTACTCTGCTGTTTGTTGTATCCTTTGTTGGTGTGCTAGTTAATCAATTTTATACTTACCCATGGCAAGGAATCAATGGTAGCTTGGGAGGGATTGACACTGTTTCGAGTCTTTCAACGGAGTCAAATCCTGGTTTTTTAATTCGAGTTCCTGGTTTTTCATCGACACCTGGTACTCTGTCATTTCTGATAATTAGTCTTTATCTAATTGATACTTACAAAAAATATAATCAAAGGGTTGGCAATAAGAGTAAGGTTTTTTTCTTTGATGCTAATTTTATTTTAGCTCTTTTGACTATCATATTAAGCACTCAGAAGTCGACACTTCTTGCGTTTTTCTTATGTGTATCATTTCAAATTATTTATGATGCGAGAAAGATGATTATTTTTAAGAGGGTGTCTATCTCTGTATTATTTCTAATCGCATTTGTAATGTCGTATATTTTCCCTATTATATCCTTTATAATGTATCTCAACGGTGGTTACTCTAGAGTCAATATATCTAAATTGTTATCTGGATGTGGAGAATACTCTGGGTTTATTGCTTCTTATATAGACAGAATTGTTAATTCATGGCCTCACTTCTATTCTCTCTTTTTTGAGCAGGTAGATAGAAATATATTCAAGATAATATTCGGAATAGGTTTAGGGTCTGTTGGTCCAGCTGCGAGAATAATTGATTCCAGTTTCTATAATCCAGGAGACAATTTTCTAATTTCGTTAATCGCATATTTCGGTTTTTTAGGAGCTGGTATAATAACTTTTTGGCTTGTAAAAAAAATAATGTCTTCTATGCGTAGCTTTAATGACAATCCATTCTTAGTAATAGCATTACTTTCCTTACTCGGTGTGGGTAGTAGTTTTAATGTTATCGATACTCCTATCTTTATGATCGTTGTTTTCGGATTGATATATAATAAAAAGTTATTTTACAATATTAAAAATTAGTTTTTGTTCTGTGGTTTAATTATTTTTCAAAATATATAATTACGCGCAATAAAAGAATGATCAATTGCTGGTAACGTTCTTTTTCATATAGGAGAAAACATTATAATGTGCATCTGTGCATGTCATATGGTGATTTTATCAGACGGTTATTGGTATAGTTCCATTTCTTAAGTCTTTTCTTCTATCATATTAAATAATGTTTCACAATTCTGCTACACATAGCCCTATTCAACCCATTGTTATATATAGAGTTATGAGTGGTATAAGATGTAACACTATTTTGGAATCTTATTTAAATAATATACCACTCAAAAATGGGAGGAATTAGTGGTTAATTTCGATTCTCGTTGGACAGGAAGGCATGGGATCGGGCGTTTTTCCACAGAACTCCTGAATCGGTTAACACGAATATCGCCTTTGTCTGGCCCCGTGACTCCGACCAACCCACTGGATTGTTTGTGGCTTAGTTGGCAAATGCTGTGGACGCGTGGTTTTTTCTTTTCTCCAGGTTACAATTCCCCCTTGCTGGGATTTCAACGTTATCTATTCACTGTCCATGATCTTAATCATGTAGATCTACCTTACAACAGCAGTTTGCTCAAACGAGCATATTATCGCCAGGTGTTACGCCGGGCCTGCCGACACAGTTGCCGAGTGTTAACTGTATCTGAGTTTTCTCGCCAGCGAATTATGGAATGGGCTAGTGCACCTGCTAGTCAAATCGTTAATGTGGGAAATGGTGTCGATCCTGCCTTTACACCTAAAGCGGCACCCTATACACCTGGATACCCCTATCTGCTAAGTGTCAGCAACCGTAAGTTACATAAAAATGAACCAAGGCTTCTGAAATCTTTTGCTATGAGCAGGCTGGATCCGGAAATCCGCCTTCTGTTTACCGGTCAGCCTACTAAATCCTTAATGCAGCAAATTAACCAGTTAGGGTTACAGCAAAGAATAGTTTTTACTGGATTTATCGAGGAATCAGACCTGCCGAGCCTCTATACAGGAGCTTTAGCACTCTTATTTCCTTCTTTGTACGAGGGATTTGGACTGCCTGTAGTAGAAGCTATGGCCTGTGGAACCCCTGTTATGACATCCAATACCACCTCTTTACCTGAAGTGGCTGGCCAAGCAGCTATTTTAGTTTCTCCTGAATCTACTGATGAAATAAGTAATGGTATCGAGAGAATTGTCTTAGATGTATCACTGAGAGAGACGCTCCGTACCCGTGGCTTGGAACGAGCTAAATTATTTAGTTGGAATAAAGTTGCCGCACGTGTTCAGTCTGTTCTAGATGAGGAAGTCGCAAAATATGCAAAAAAATAACAGCAAAAGTCTATCCCTGGTACATGAATGGCTCGTCAACTATGCAGGCTCTGAACAAGTGACTGCTGCAATAATAGACTGTTATCCTGATGCCAGCCTATATGCTTTGCTTGATTATCTCAATGAAGGCGCACGTCATCACCTAAGAGGAAAACACGCAGAAACTAGCTTCATTCAACATCTTCCTGGTGTTCGCAAGCATTATCAAAAATACCTGCCATTAATGCCGCTGGCTGTAGAACAGTTAGATGTATCGAACGCAGATATAGTAATATCAAGCTCTCATGCTGTCGCCAAAGGGGTACTGACAGGACCCGATCAATTACATATCAGTTATGTCCATTCCCCGATGCGTTATGCATGGGATCTACAACACCAATATCTGAAAGAATCGAGGCTGAATAAGGGACTCAGAGGATGGATAACCAAGTGGCTGTTACATAAATTGCGATTATGGGATTACCGCACAGCTAATGGTGTTGATCACTTCGTTGCCAACTCTCATTTTATCGCAAGACGAATCAAAAAAGTTTATGGCCGCGATGCGACAGTCATCTACCCGCCAGTCTCAGTAAAAGATTTTCCCTGTATTGAACAAAAAGAAGATTTTTATTTCACCGCTTCACGCATGGTGCCTTATAAGAAAATAAATCTGATTGTTGAAGCCTTCACTCAGATGCCGGACAAAAAACTAGTCGTGATAGGTGATGGCAGCGAATACAAGCGGATCGCTACCCTAGCTGATGGTCATCCCAATATCACCTTGCTAGGTTATCAGCCATTTGATGTGCTTAAGTCTCATATGCAGCGTGCAAAAGCATTTGTATTTGCAGCGGAGGAAGACTTTGGTATTACTCCCGTTGAAGCACAGGCCTGTGGTACTCCTGTTATTGCTTTCGGTAAAGGCGGCGCTCTCGAAACGGTACGACCATTGGGAAGCGATATGCCAACAGGGCTGTTTTTCGAAGAGCAAAATATGGCATCTCTTTGTTCGGCTCTAGAGCGTTTTGAACGTGACATTGGCCGAATCCAACCACAGTCCTGCCGTAAAAATGCCGAGCGTTTCTCAGAAGTAAGGTTTGCTCAGGAATTTACTTCCTTTGTCGAAGATAAATGGCAACAGTTTCAGGCAAGAAAGCAGATTCATTATTAATTGATTGAGATATTGTTATGAATGCAGTTGTTCCTGTCATCATGGCCGGCGGTTCAGGCAGTCGGTTATGGCCCCTTTCCCGCGAGTTATACCCAAAACAGTTTCTTAAGCTTGATGGTGAGTTCACCATGTTGCAGACAACAGTGCAGCGCCTAAACGAACTATCAACAGAATCCCCTTTAGTGATCTGCAACGAAGATCATCGTTTTCTGGTAGCTGAGCAGTTGCGACATCTGGGCAAACTGGCGCACAACATTATCCTCGAACCAGCCGGGCGCAATACGGCACCAGCGATTGCATTGGCAGCGCTTACCGCTCTTCAAACCGTAAACAAAGGTGAAGATCCCCTGTTATTGGTGCTGGCGGCAGATCATGTGATTCGGGATGAAAAGGCTTTTATTGATGTGGTGAGGCAGGCGATCCCTCATGCAGAGGCAGGTAAACTTGTCACCTTCGGTATCGTACCTACCCATGCAGAAACCGGATATGGTTACATTCACCGTGGAGCCAGTCAGGAGGATGCCTTTGCCGTGGCGCAGTTTGTCGAAAAACCGGAGGCAATGACCGCAGAACAGTATTTACAGAGTGGGGAATATTACTGGAATAGCGGCATGTTTCTGTTCCGTGCCAGCCGTTTTCTAGATGAACTCAAAACATTCCGGCCCGATATTCATTCAGCCTGTGCGACGGCTGTAGGGACTGTCAATCCTGATCTCGATTTTGTACGAGTAGATAAGTCGGCATTTCTCGACTGTCCAAGTGAATCGATTGATTATGCAGTTATGGAAAAGACGGCTGATGCGGTTGTCGTCCCTCTGTCTGCCGGCTGGTCTGATGTCGGCTCCTGGTCTTCTTTATGGGACATATCGGAAAAAGATGATGATGGTAATGTGTTCAGAGGGGATGTATTGCAACACAATAGCAGCAGCAATTACGTTTACTCTGAAAATAGCTTGGTTAGTCTTGTCGGAGTAAAAAATTTGGTTGTAGTTCAAACCAAGGATGCCGTTCTGGTTACGGATCAATCTCAAGTACAAGATGTAAAGAAGATTGTCGAGAATCTGAAAAACTCCGGACGTTCAGAGCATCGTTTACATCGGGAAGTCTATCGCCCCTGGGGAAAATACGATGCTATTGATAAAGGGCAACGTTATCAGGTCAAACGCATTACTGTAAGACCAGGTGAAAGCCTGTCTACCCAGATGCATCATCATCGTGCAGAGCACTGGATTGTGGTCGCAGGGACTGCCCGAGTAAATCAAGGAGATAGGTCTTATTTGGTTACCGAAAATGAATCTACCTATATACCTGTGGGCGTTGTCCATACTCTCGAAAATCCGGGGAAAGTTCCGCTGGAAGTGATAGAGATCCAATCTGGTTCTTATCTAGGGGATGACGATGTTGTCCGCCTCAGTGATCGTTATGGCAGAGTGGAAATAAAAGAAAATGAATAACAAAAAACTGAGTAGCCAGGAGGTCATTGCCGCCAGTGGTGTCGCCTTTGGTACCAGTGGAGCCCGTGGACTAGTTGTTGATTTTACCCCAGATGTATGCGCCGCTTTTACCCACGCCTTCGTATCGATAATGCAGAAGCAATATAAGGTAGCCCAAGTTGCATTAGCTATCGACAACCGTCCTAGCAGTCCTGATATGGTCATAGCTTGTGCAACAGCCCTTCGCCAAGTTGGCATTAAACCTGTCTATTATGGCGTGATACCAACGCCTGCGCTTGCCTATAAAGCAATGCAAGATGGCATGCCATGCATCATGGTTACCGGCAGTCACATTCCCTTTGACCGTAATGGACTCAAGTTTTATCGCCCCGATGGGGAAATAACTAAAGCAGACGAAGAAGCTATCCTCTCGGCAGCGGTTATTTTTGAACCTCTTACTGAAATGACATCACTGACTGTCTTATCAGATGCCTCAGAAGCATATATAAATCGTTACCGTTCTCTGTTTTCCGCAGATTTGCTGGCAGGAAAGCGCATTGGCATCTATGAACACTCCAGTGCTGGACGCGATCTTTATGCCCCTCTCTTCAGATCATTGGGTGCAGAAGTTATTTCCCTTGAGCGTACTGATCAATTTGTTCCCATCGATACAGAGGCTGTCACTGAGGAAGATCGGCTTAAAGCTAAAAGCTGGTCAGATGAACTTGCTTTGGATGCCATCTTCTCGACCGATGGCGATGGAGATCGCCCGTTGTTGGCGGATGAGCACGGAGAGTGGCTAAGAGGTGACATATTGGGACTGCTGTGTGCCGATGCATTAAACATTGAGGCTCTAGCAGTACCCGTAAGCTGCAACAGTGCAGTACAGAGTTGTGGCCGTTTCTCCAGTATTGTCTTGACCAAAATCGGCTCTCCCTATGTTATTGCGGAGTTTACGCCTCTTTCACACCAGTTTAAACGTATTGCCGGTTTTGAGGCTAATGGCGGCTTCTTGCTCGGCAGTGATATTGATGTGGAAAACAAAGTATTGGCAGCTCTTCCTACTCGCGATGCACTTTTACCCGCTCTTATCACATTGAGTGCAAGCAAAGATAAAGGGATTGCTTCATTAGTGGATGCTCTGCCCTCTCGTTATACGCATTCTGACAGGCTTAAAGAATTTCCCGCAACATTGAGCCGCACTATTTTGGATAAAGGGATTCAGGCACCGGAACAACTACTAACTTTATTGGGGCTTGATAATCACCAAGTTATTCATCTTGATCTTACTGATGGTTTAAGAATGGCCCTTGATAATAATATCATTGTGCACTTGCGCCCATCCGGTAATGCACCAGAACTACGCTGCTATGCTGAAGCCGAAAATGTAAATAGAGCAAAAGAGATTGTCAAAACCTGTCTAGACTCACTTGCAACCCAAAAATGATTTCAACTTACGGCAGAGTGCTTACTTGGCCCTTTGCCGAATACTCTTTCGAATTTAGGTAAATATTATATGGATTCAAAAGAAATGATCCGATACTCCAAGGACGAACATCTCGAATATGGAAACTATTCAGCATCTGTTAACCGTTTTTCTCTGATGACAAGTGACCTTCTAACTATGGCTGGCGCTTTTGCGCTTTCATGGTGGTTTGAGAGTATTCGTACCGATGTTTCATTCTCCCTTGTTTTTAAAAACGGATCGGATGTGGCTAGGGCATGGAGTTTTCTGGCAATTACCTTCGCTACTCTTCTTTGGTCCTGGGGACATTTGCGGCATTACACTTATCACAAGCCATTCTGGAATGAACTAAGAGAAACTCTATTGATGATCATCGGACTGGCTGTGGCGGATTTAGCAATAGTGGCTATCTCTAAGTGGAATTTTTCTCGCTACCAGTGGGCAATGTTCTGGTTGATTGTCATGTTTGCTCTGCCATTTTGCCGATGGCTGACTAAACTGTTATTAATTAAGCTTAGATACTGGAGTATGCCGACTATCATCATCGGCAGTGGAAATAACGCTCGTGAAGCTTATCTGGCTATATGCAGCGAACCTTTACTTGGCTTTGGAGTTATAGGCTTTGTTGCTCCAGACAATAATTGTGCTGTCAGCCCGGTGGAAACTCTTCCGCTCTTTCATCTCACTCCTGAGCAGTTGCTTAAAAAGTACCGTCAACATAAGATCTTCATCGCTCTTGAATATGAACAGAACGAACTACAAGACGAGTTACTGCGTTATCTCTCTGCCCATGGTGTTCGTAATATCTCAGTGATCCCAACCTTACGTGGAGTGCCACTCTATGGCACAGATATGTCTCACTCTTTTAGCCATGAACTTTTAATGCTAAGGGTTAAGAACAACTTGGCTAGACGGTCATCGAGTATTCTTAAGCGTGGTTTCGATATTGTCGTTTCTTCCCTTTTGTTGGTACTCCTTTCCCCTCTGTTTCTTTTTATCGGCTGGAAAGTTTCCCGTGATGGTGCTTCCCCCTTCTATGGTCATGAGCGTATAGGGCAAGGAGGTCGCCGATTTAAATGTTTGAAGTTTCGCTCTATGATTATCAATTCTAAAGAAGTACTGGAAAATCTGCTCAAGACAGATCAGAACACTATGGAAGAATGGAAGAAGGATTTCAAGCTCAAAAATGATCCGAGAATCACTCCTATCGGCCACTTCCTGCGTAAGACCAGTCTTGATGAGCTTCCACAGTTGATCAATGTACTAAGAGGGGAAATGAGTCTCGTTGGCCCAAGACCCATTGTTCAAGAAGAACTTGAACGTTACGGAGATGACAAGTCATATTACCTCATGGCGAAACCTGGTATGACGGGATTATGGCAGGTGAGTGGACGTAACGATGTTGACTATACGACTCGCGTATATCTTGATAGCTGGTATGTAAAAAATTGGGCACTCTGGAATGATATTGCGATTTTATTTAAAACAATCAATGTGGTGCTTAAACGAGATGGTGCCTATTAGTCGTGGAATAAAACTGTGTGCCATAGTATCTCTATAAGTTAGTATTACTGAAAAAGCAGGTTTTAAGCCTGCTTTTTTATCTGTTCTTCTGGCAATAAGCAGTCTATTTTCAGTTTCTTAATAAAAATATTTGAAAAGCAAATTTTTAAGTTCTCATACAACTTAACCACACACTGATAAGAAATTACCAGGTAATTCAAATGATTACATTAATCACCGGCGGAGCCGGCTACATCGGCTCACATACAGTATTAGCACTTCTGGAAAGAGGGGCTGATGTTGTTGTTATCGATAATCTCTGTAATTCATCACCAGAATCTCTTCGTAGAGTTGAAAAACTCACTGGCAAATCAGTGAAACTCTATCAAGGTGATATTCTTGACCTAAATTTATTAAATAAAATTTTCCAAGAAAATAAAATTGAAACCGTTATTCATTTCGCAGGCTTAAAAGCAGTTGGCGAATCCACTCGAAAACCACTTGAGTATTATCAAAACAATGTCACTGGTACCCTAGTTCTGTTGCAGGCTATGCGTGCCAATGGCGTACATCAACTGATTTTCAGTTCATCCGCAACGGTTTATGGTGATCCTGAATTTGTACCACTCACGGAAAATGCTAAAGTTGGTGGTACAACTAATCCTTATGGCACCTCCAAGCTAATGGTTGAGCAAATTCTAAAAGATTTTGCCGCCGCCGAACCAAGTTTCAAAATCACCAGTCTAAGATATTTCAATCCTGTCGGTGCTCATCCATCAGGTATGATTGGCGAAGATCCTAACGGTATTCCCAATAACCTGTTACCTTATATCACTCAAGTTGCTATTGATCGTCTGGAATGTTTATCAGTGTATGGCAACGATTACCCAACTAAAGACGGTACCGGTGTTCGTGATTATATTCATGTGATGGATTTGGCTGAAGGTCATATTGCCGCCATTGACTATCTGAATAAACAGCAATCCTATGAAGTTTTTAATTTAGGAACAGGTGCTGGTTATTCTGTACTTGAACTACTTCATGCTTTTGAAAAAGCATCAGGTAAAGATATTCCATATAAAATTACAGATAGGCGTCCTGGGGATATTGCTGAGTGTTGGTCTGATCCGTCCAGAGCTCACAATATCCTTGGCTGGCAAGCAACACGTAATATTGACGATATGATGCGTGACAGTTGGAATTGGCAGAAGAATAATCCTCATGGTTTTCGCTCAGGGGAAAAACGCTAAAAGCCTTTTACGATTGATTTAGCAACCACTCGGTTACTCACAATCTTAGCCAGAACAGCAAATAACTATAAGCTGGCAGATATTCTGCCGTTAATAATTGTGACGTTATTTTGCTGGCGCCAAAGACTGGGAAGAAATTGAAGATTTTGGTGTCGTACGTTGAGGATAGTTAAAGCAATAGAGTGAATTTGAACAGGATATTCCAACTTATGACACCAAAAGCCGTTTCAGCTCCAAACAGTTCCAAAAGTGTTTCATTGAATGGATGAATATTTACCGTGAACTGACGAAAAGCTCTGGGAATACCACAGATGGAAAAACCGTCAGGCTCTCCCAATTCAAGCAGAGTTGCCATCTCGGATAAAACATATTGCAGTGAATATACTGAATAACACGAAAATGTTTAAGGAGAAACCGACACAAAAACAACGATGAGTACAACCTATCTATCTAAAATTCTTGCTAAACAAACCCTCCCGTAATCTTTTGCTGGAATACCATCATTAAAAAATAATCTATCACTAGATCTTAATAATTCACTATAAAAGTATTATTAAAATAATTAATCTATTGGTCATTTTATGAAAACAGAAAACTCAAGAGAGCTACTCAATGATGTCATAGAGTGGGATATATGTAATTGGAGTCATGCCTTAAAATATTGGAGGGACCATTCTAACCTAGAATTAAAATCAGCTAATATTCTAGAACTAGGAAGCCGAAATGGTGGATTATCACTGTGGGCAGCATTAAATGGAGGTAATGTTTTATGTACTGATCTAAATGGCCCTACGCCAAAGGCACAGGAGAAACATAAGCGTTATAATATAGAAAATAGAATTCGATATGGTAAATTAAGTGCGTTAGATATTAAATATAGAAACCATTTTGATATCGTTATGTTTAAATCAGTATTAGGTGGCATTGGTTATAATTCAAATAAATCAGCACAAAAAAAGGCGATTAATCAGATTTTCCATTCATTAAAAGAAGGTGGTGAATTTTGGTTTGCAGAAAATTTGGTTGCATCGCCATTGCATAAATTTCTCAGAAAAAATTATGTTAATTGGGGGAATGCTTGGGGCTATGTTACTGTCAACGAAATGACCGAGTATTTGTCAGCATTTTCAAATGTTAATTATACAACATTAGGTTTCCTCGCTACGTTTGGCAGGAATGAATCTCAAAGAAAATTTTTAGGGAGCTTAGATAATAAAGTTCTAAATAAAGTTGTTCCTAAACATTGGCACTACATTATAATCGGTGTGGCAAAAAAATAATCCAGAAAATTTCTAAAAAATTTAGTATGTTGGATTATATCCAGTGATGTTTTTTTCACTTTTAAGTTTACTGACAATACAATCGAGTACTCCAATAAGGAAAGATTTTCTAACAAATATACCCTATGGATTTCAAGATGCATCGCGACGACAAGGGAGCGAATCCCCGGGAGCATAGAGAACTATGTAACCGGGGTGAGTGAGTGCAGCCAACAAAGAGGCAACTTGAAAGATAACGGGTATATGAAGATCCCCCTGCATCCCCTTCTGATTTCTGCTAACCTGTGCCCCTTGTTTCTGGGGGGCATTATGCTAAACATCGTCTTATTTGAACCTGAAATCCCACCTAATACCGGTAATATTATTCGTCTTTGTGCTAACACCGGATTTCAATTGCATCTGATTCAGCCTCTGGGTTTTACCTGGGATGATAAAAGGCTACGTCGAGCCGGGCTGGATTATCATGAGTTTGCCAATATTAAACAACATCATGATTATTTTACTTTTTTAGAGAATGAAGGATTAACAGGAGAGTCTTCTGCTCGTTTGTTTGCTCTCACAACAAAAGGAACACCGGCACATAGCGCCATAAGTTATCAAGCAGGGGATTATTTAATGTTTGGGCCGGAAACCAGAGGGCTACCGCCTTATGTATTGGATAATATGCCATCACAACAAAAAATCCGTATCCCAATGCTAGCAAACAGTCGCAGTATGAATCTTTCTAATTCAGTTGCCGTTGTTGTTTTTGAAGCCTGGCGACAACTAGATTATCAGGGCGCTATCATCAGGAAATAGTGCGTCAATATAAATATGCCTAATACCACTACACATTCCTGCAATGGTTCAATGTGTTATTGACCATATCACGGCAGTTTTTTCCTTTTCGCGTGGGTCACAGAAATGCAGTATAGGAACGGCTCTGTATCAGACCCACGGTGAGAACCAAACAACCATTTTCGTTATGTTTTCGGATAAAGCATGGTACGGCTACGATGGTTATCAGTTCAGTGCTCCAATATCGCGTCCGATAAAAGATGGGCAGATTGCCGATGTAAGTGACAGAATTTATCCATAATGTATCGTTAGACATCAAGGGCATAGTTTTTATCTAGGTTTTCTGAACAAGTTTTTGCGTTAAATCATAATTCATCACAGGAAGTAGATGCTATGATTAGTATAAATTAACCCTATTGGGGAATTTTTTCCCCTTATAAGTTGATTCATATAACTTAATAGAGGTTGATTCCTTCAAATGATCTCTATTTAGTAAGACTATTTAGATCATAATAATTTAATAAGGTTAGTATTAAGACAACTCATTTTCATTGATATATTGGTTACGCTATGAAAGCAAAAAATTCAAAAGAATTTCTCCATGATGTCATAGAATGGGACATATATAATTGGAGCCATTCATTAAAATATTGGCAAGATCATTCTGGATTAGAATTAAAGTCAGCTAATATTCTAGAGCTAGGTAGTAGAAATGGTGGGTTATCATTATGGGCAGCATTGAATGGAGCAAATGTCCTATGTACCGATTTAGATGGCCCTACGTCAAAAGCACTGGAGAAGCATCAGCGCTATAATATAGAAAAGAGCATTCAATATGATAAATTAAACGCATCGGATATTAAATATAAGAACCATTTTGATATTGTTATGTTTAAATCAGTATTAGGTGCTGTCGGTTATAATTTCAATAAAACAGCACAAAAAGAGGCTATTAATCAGATATTTCATTCATTAAAAGCAGAAGGTGAACTTTGGTTTGCAGAAAATCTGGTTGCATCACCATTGCATAAATTCCTCAGGAAAAATTACGTTAATTGGGGAAATACTTGGGGCTATGTTACCGCCAAGGAAATGACAGATTATCTATCAGCATTTTCAAATGTTAATTATACAACATTAGGATTCCTTGCTACGCTTGGTAGGAATGAATTTCAAAGAAGATTTTTAGGGGTATTAGATAATAAAGTTCTAAATAAAGTCGTTCCTAAACATTGGCACTATATTATAATAGGTGTAGCAAAAAAATAATTTATAGAGGATTTAATAAGTTAAGCGTGCAAAATCATATTTCCACATTCAGCATGTGAAAATATGATAGCTATTATTAATATCCAGATTTCGATAAATCAAATTCCATCACCGTACTCAAAGCCATGATTGATACCATTAAAATGTTGGTTCATATCCAATGATGGCTTTTCGCTTTCAGGTTTACCGACAATACGGGCAGGCACCCCGGCGGCCGTTGTATGTGGCGGAACAGAGCGAAGTACAACTGAACCTGCGCCAATTTTGGCCCCACGACCAATTTCAATATTACCCAGTATTTTCGAACCTGCGCCAATCATCACCCCTTCCCTGACTTTCGGATGACGATCACCCCCTGCTTTACCAGTACCGCCAAGGGTGACGGATTGCAGGATAGAAACGTCATTTTCCACTACCGCCGTTTCACCAATCACAATGCCTGTAGCATGGTCAAGCATAATGCCGCAACCAATCTTTGCTGCCGGATGAATATCAACGCCAAAAGACATCGAGATTTGGTTTTGCAGATAAATAGCCAATGCCTTACGCCCTTCTCCCCAAATCCAATGGGCAATACGATAGGCTTGTAGAGCATGAAATCCTTTAAGGTACAGCAGAGGAGTTGAGTATTTATCTACAGCGGGATCACGTAGACGTACCGCTATGATGTCGCGGGCAGCAGAGACAATCATTTGCTGATCTGAATTATATGCATCTTCTGCGATCTCTCTGACAGCAATAGCCGGCATAATCGGCGTAGCCAGCTTATTAGCCAGTATGTAACTTAAGGCACTACCAAGATTTTCATGTTTGAGTAACGTTGCATGAAAAAAACTGGCCAACATCGGTTCACATTCAGCCAGTGCTCTCGCCTCTGTTTTTATGTTCTTCCAAACTTCGTCCAATTCCTCTAGCGACATATTTTTTACTCTCACACTTAGAACCTATCTCATTAGATTTTTATTTAAGAGCGCACATCATCGCTCTCATCCTTTCTGGCTCTTCCTAATAATGCCTGAGCAGCTTCTACCACATTTTTATTGCAATACAGTATCTGATAGATTTGTTCTGCGATCGGCATTTCTACATTGGCACGATCAGCCAACGCACGTACTTCTTTGGTATTGCGATAACCTTCAACAACCTGCCCAATCTGATTCTGGGCGTCTTCAACACTAATTCCCTGCCCCAGCATCATGCCAAAACGACGATTGCGTGACTGGTTATCAGTACAAGTTAAGACCAAATCGCCCAATCCCGCCATGCCCATAAAGGTTGAAGGATCAGCACCAAGCGCTGTGCCAAGGCGACTCATTTCCGCCAATCCACGAGTAATCAAGGCAGTACGAGCATTAGCGCCAAAACCCATACCATCAGATATCCCCGCACCAATGGCAATCACGTTTTTTACGGCGCCACCGAGTTGAACGCCAATAAAGTCAGGATTTTTATAAACCCGGAAGCTTTTGCCACAGTGGAATAATTGCTGAAGTTCATCGCCAAAAGCAGATTCCGTCGCAGAAATAGCAATCGCAGTAGGCAAACCAGCCGCTAACTCTTTAGCAAATGTTGGCCCTGAGAGCACCGCTAACGGTATTGCATTGCCTAATATCTCACGGGCCACATCCTGCAATAACCGACCGGTATCCGCTTCTAAGCCTTTAGTTGCCCAGACGATACGTGAATCAGGCCGTAGATGTGGTTTTACTTGCTTTAACACTTCACCAAACACATGGCTAGGTACCACAACAAGAATATCGCGGCTCGCTGTTAGTGCTTTTATGAGGTCTGTTTCAAGCAATAAGCTATCAGGAAAGGAAACATCCGGCAGATATTCCTGATTACAACGCGCCTGTTGCAATGCCCTAATATGTTCTGGATTATGTCCCCAAAGTACAACATTATGACCATTACGAGCCAGCGTAATGGCTAATGAGGTGCCGTATGAACCGGCACCGATAACTGTCATAGAAACAGTACTATTCATTAAGCTTCCTGTTCAGTTTGTTCACCACCCTGAGACTGTTCCGCCTGCTGTTGCAGGTAGTTCATGAACAGGGCGTCAAAGTTTACTGGAGCCAGATTCAGCTGTGGGAAGGTTCCACGACTAACCAAGTTAGTGATGCATTCACGAGCATATGGGAACAGGATATTCGGACAGTATGCCCCCAAGCAGTGAGCTAGCTGAGTCCCTTCGATACCGTCAATAGAGAAAATACCCCCTTGCTGTACTTCACACAGGAATGCCGTCTCTTCTCCCAAAGCTGCCGTTACAGTAACACGCAGAACAACTTCATAAACCCCTTGAGCCAATTCGCTGGAAGCTGTATCCAGATCCAGTTTTACTTCCGGCTGCCATTCCTGCTGAAACACTTGTGGTGCGTTTGGTGCTTCAAAAGAGATATCTTTGGTGTAGATACGTTGGATCTGGAAAGCCATTTCTGTATTGCTTTGTTCTGACATAATAATTGTTACCTTTAGATGTCCTTATTAAATTTTTTATGTGAATGTCGCCATTCACGCCCAAAATGATTACTTTTTACCACGCGCCAATGGCAAGTTTTCGCCTGTCCAACCAACCAAACCTTCTTTCAAGGAACATACGCGTTCAAAACCAGCACGAATAAGATTCTCTGCCGGAGTACGAGATTCAGTGCCATTCGCAGAAACAACAATTACAGGCTGCTTTTTGTGTTTTTCCAACTCAGCAAAATTGTTGTCTTTAATTTCAGAGGGAGTCAGGTTTACTGAACCAATAATATGCCCTTTGCGGAAATCTTCACGGGAACGTAAATCCACGACGATGGCTTCTTCTTTATTGATCAGATTAATAGCTTGAGCACGAGTTATCTCTCTGGTTTTAGAGAAGAAACCTCTCGTTGTAGTTACAATAACGGCAACCAGCAGCGCAATCCAGATGAGGCTTAAGGTCATATGCTGGTTAATAAATTGCATGATTTCTTGCAGCATGGGGGCAACAACTCCCGTTGGTTAATAACAAATATCTAAGGTTCCAGAGTATACCTTTGTGATGCGTCAATTACAGCCAAATAGCACAAGCTCAATGCAAATTTTGCGGAGAGTTTCGAGAAAAAATAAAAATATCCTGAAAATGAAGCATGTTAAGTACATTACTCGCATCTGTCCTGTCACACTGAATGCATGCAGGAATTTCAACGATAAATAGGCTAATATGTTTATATTTATACCCTATGGATTTCAAGATGCATCGCGACGGCAAGGGAGCGAATCCCCGGGAGCATAGCTAACTATGTGACCGGGGTGAGTGAGTGCAGCCAACAAAGAGGCAACTTGAAAGATAACGGGTATATTCGATTTCGATGTTAAGACAGCATTATCTGAAAGTGTAAAAAATCAGCGTAGCATCTGGTAACTCTTTGTTCATCATGAAATAATCTAGTGCATATGTAGCAAGGTATATTTACAGAAATGGCTGACAACAAGGAAATACATAGCCGTAATTATCGGCGCAATCGGAACTCATGGCGGAATAATATCTGTGCCCCATTGTTCTATGCTTTCCTATTTGTTATTTTCAGCTTTAATACCTTTGCAAATCAAATTATCGCCAATAAAAATCAACTGAAAGATCTCCAACAAAACATCGCGGAGAAAGAGAAAAGTGTGCAACAACAGCAGCAAAAACGGAGTTCTTTGTTAAATCAGCTAAAAGATCAGGAAAATACTATTTCCAAAATTGGTCAATCCCTACACAACACTCAAACTCAACTCAGTAAGCTGAATAAAGAGATTACCGCTCTAGTCTCCAACATCAAAAAATTAGAAAAACAACAGAAAGCGCAACAAGATATGCTGGCACGCCAATTGGATGCTGCATTTCGTCAAGGGCAACATCAAGGGCTTGAACTCATGTTCAGAGGAGAAGAGGGCAAGAGAGGTGAGCGCATACTTGCTTACTATAGCTACCTTAATCAAGCCCGTCAGGACACCATTGTTAAACTTGAACAAACAGCCGTTGATTTAACCGAACAGAAAAAACTTGAGCAACAGAAACAGGAAGAGCAAAAACAAGTTCTGACTGAGCAGCAGCAACAGAAACAGCAAATGGAAGTCGCCCGCAATGCCCGGCAAAAAACTCTAACTGAGCTGGAGTCTTCCTTAAAGAAAGACCAGAAAAATCTCGCTGAACTAAAACAAAATGAAACTCGTCTGCGAGATAAAATTGCTAAAGCAGAACGGGAAGCGAAAGCACGGGCTGAACGAGAAGCCAGAGAAGCTGCCCGTGTCCGTGCTCAAATTGCAGCGAAACAGAAGCAAGCACAGCAAAAAGGCTCTAGCTATAAACCCACTGAAGATGAGCGGGCATTGATGGCGCGTACCGGTGGCCTTGGCCGTCCGGCTGGTCAGGCAATCTGGCCTGTCCACGGTAAGGTGATACATGAGTTTGGTGAAGCGCTGCAAGGCGAATTGCGCTGGAAAGGCATGGTAATTTCGGCCACAGAAGGCACTGAAGTCAAAGCGATATCCGATGGCCGGGTACTGTTAGCTGACTGGTTGCAAGGCTATGGGCTGGTTGTCGTTATAGAGCACGGTAAAGGTGATATGAGTCTCTATGGCTATAATCAGAGCGCCCTAGTCAGGGTCGGCCAGCAAGTTCGGGCCGGACAAGCTATTGCATTGGTCGGTAATAGTGGCGGTCAGCAACAATCCGCACTCTATTTTGAAATTCGCCGTCAAGGAAGAGCGGTAAACCCACAACCGTGGCTTGGGAGATAATCAGGTGAGACAACGCAAGTTCGCAAAACTCATTGGTACTACCACCCTGTTACTTTTGAGCCTACAAGCCAGTGCTGCCCGTTTAGCTATTGTTATCGACGACTTTGGCTACCGTCCCCATAATGAAAACAAAATATTGCAGATGCCTGTTGCAGTTTCTATCGCCATTCTGCCGGATTCGCCGCATGGCAGGGAGATGGCCGAAAAAGCATATAAACAAGGGCGGGAGATCTTAATCCACCTGCCAATGGCACCTTTAAGTAAGCAGTTGTTAGAACCGGATACTCTCCAGCCAACCATGAGCAGTGAAGAAATTGACCGCATCATCCAGCGTGCAATACAAAAAGTTCCTTATGCTGTAGGAATCAATAACCATATGGGCAGCGCTATGACTTCAAGCTTACCGGGAATGCAGAAAGTAATGCGCTCATTGTCTCGTTATAACCTCTATTTTCTCGACAGCGTGACAATTGGCAATACTCAGGTAACAAAGGCAGCGCAAGGCACGCCTGTTCGCGTTATCCGCCGTAATGTTTTCCTTGATGATGTGCAATCAGAAGCAGAAACTCGCCGTCAGTTAAATCGTGCAATTTCTATTGCCCGTAAGAATGGTTCCGCCATTGCTATCGGCCATCCTCATTCAACAACCATTCAGGTATTACAACAAATGCTGCCAACGCTTCCCGCTGATATTGAGTTAGTCAGCCCAAGTAGGTTGTTAAGTAACAAACCTGTTGGTGATAATCGCCATAAATGGGGCAAGCTGTGTGAAATAAAAGAGGCCCCCATGACAGTTACTAGCCAAGATTATCTGGCAGTTATTGGCGATACTCTGGTTGATAATCCTATTGTGAATACAGTGAGTCGATACATCCAGAAACTGGCCGGAGATAAGTCTCAGGATAAAACAGAATAGAAAATCATTTTAAGAAATAACCAATTATCTTGTTATTTCTATTCACTTCTCCGTCTCCATTGGAGAATTGGGATCGCATTTCGCTATTAGTTCCGCCAATGTATAGTGTCGATATACAGGCTTAAGCAACAAATTACCGCCTTTCACCTCAATATCCCGTTCATGACCAACTTTAGCGACGATCTGTTTCAAATAAACAGCAGGAATAACAATTACGCTATTGTTACTCCATTTCTTGATTGTCATAGAATTACCTTAAAAAAACAGACGCCCCAGAAAACTGAAAACGCCTGTCAATCTTACTTAGTAGTAACTTTACTGATTAATCCCAGTTCAAAATAACTTTACCAGACTGCCCTGAACGCATGATGTCAAAACCTTTCTGGAAATCATCAATAGAGAACCGGTGAGTGATAATGGGGGTCAGATCCAAACCAGACTGAATCAACGTAGCCATTTTGTACCAGGTTTCAAACATTTCACGGCCATAAATACCTTTAATAAACAAGCCTTTGAAAATCACCTGATTCCAATCAATTGCCATATCTGATGGAGGAATGCCCAACAATGCGACACGACCGCCGTGATTCATGGTATTCAATAAGGTACGAAACGCCGCCGGGGCGCCGGACATTTCCAAACCAACATCAAAACCCTCCGTCATACCCAATTCCGCCATGACATCGGTCAGATTTTCCTGACTGACGTTCACCGCACGGGTAACCCCCATTTTACGCGCCAGTTCAAGGCGATATTCGTTAACATCTGTGATAACAACATGACGCGCACCCACATGCTTACAGACTGCCGCAGCCATAATACCAATTGGGCCTGCGCCAGAAACCAGCACATCTTCGCCAACTAAATCAAACGAAAGCGCGGTATGAACAGCATTGCCAAATGGGTCAAAAATAGAAGCCAGCTCATCAGAGATGTTATCTGGGATTTTAAACGCATTAAATGCGGGAATAACCAAGTATTGAGCAAAACAACCAGGGCGGTTTACCCCTACGCCAATGGTATTACGACATAAGTGAGTACGGCCGCCACGACAGTTACGGCAGTAACCACAAGTAATATGCCCTTCGCCAGACACCCGATCACCAATTTTAAAACCCTTTACTTCCTGACCAATAGCAACAACTTCGCCAACATACTCATGACCAACAACCATCGGTACAGGAATGGTTTTTTGCGACCAGTCATCCCAGTTATAGATGTGCACATCCGTACCACAAATCGCTGTTTTACGGATTTTGATCATCACATCATTGTGCCCCAACTCTGGCTCGGGCACATCAGTCATCCAGATGCCTTCTTCTGCTTTTAACTTCGACAATGCTTTCATAGAGATGCCTTATGCAATTACGTTCAATTGCTTACCAATTCGCGTGAACGCCGCAACTGCACGTTCAATTTGCTCTTCCGTATGCGCCGCTGACATTTGCGTGCGGATACGGGCCTGATCTTTAGGGACTACCGGATAGAAGAAACCAGTCACATAAATGCCTTCTTTCAGTAATTCTGCGGCAAATTCCTGCGCTAATTTTGCATCACCTAACATGACAGGAATGATTGCATGGTCAGCCCCTGCTAAAGTGAAACCTGCTGCTGTCATTTTTTCACGGAACAGGTTAGCGTTCCTCCATAGACGATCACGCAATGCATCTCCCTCTTTCAGCATATCCAGCACCTTGATGGATGCCGCAACAATCGCCGGCGCCAGTGAGTTAGAGAACAGATATGGACGTGAACGCTGACGCAACCACTCAACAACTTCTTTACGCGCCGCAGTATAGCCGCCAGAAGCCCCACCCAACGCTTTACCTAATGTGCCGGTAATGATGTCAATACGATCCATTACGTCACAATATTCATGCGTACCACGACCATGAGCGCCAACAAAACCAACAGCATGGGAATCATCCACCATGACCATCGCATCAAATTCATCCGCCAGGTCACAGATAGATTTCAAATCAGCAATAACCCCATCCATTGAGAACACACCATCGGTTGCAATCACAATATGGCGTGCATTATCTGCTTTGGCTTTCTCCAATTGCGCTCTCAGTTCCTGCATATCATTATTCGCATAGCGATAACGCTTCGCCTTGCATAAACGGACGCCATCAATAATAGAAGCGTGGTTCAGCGCATCAGAGATAATGGCATCTTCCGGCCCAAACAGCGTTTCAAATAGACCACCATTAGCATCAAAACAAGAAGAATAAAGAATGGCATCTTCCATGCCCAAAAATTCTGCCAGTTTTCTCTCCAGCTCTTTATGAGTATCCTGAGTCCCGCAAATAAAGCGAACAGACGCCATACCAAAACCGTGGCTATCCATTCCCGCTTTAGCAGCCGCAATAAGATCAGGGTGATTAGCCAAACCTAAGTAGTTATTTGCGCAGAAGTTAATAACATGGCTGCCATCGGCTACAGCAATGTCAGCATTTTGTGCAGAAGTGATGATACGTTCATTTTTGAATAACCCTTCAGAATGGGCTTGTTCTAATTGTTCATTAATTTGCTGATAAAATGATGCTGACATTTATTTTCTCCTGATTTATAAATGAAGGGTCATTACACATTTTACTCATTGATCAGGCAACTGACGACTCTATCAGGCAGATAATATTAACTTTGCTGTATCCGTCACGCCATGCAACCTGAATAACCATAATATTTCAGTATATTCCCCTGCTTAAGCTGCTGTCGTCATGGATGTTAGATGTTATTATAGAAGCAATTTGCTTCATTAACCCGATTGTAGAGGTGAGTCGGATGATTATTGTCACTGGCGGTGCTGGATTTATTGGCAGCAATATTGTCAAAGCACTAAATGACGAAGGATATAAAGATATTCTGGTCGTAGATAATCTGAAAGATGGTACTAAGTTCACCAATCTGGCTGACTTAGATATTGCTGATTACATGGACAAGGAAGAGTTTATTGCCAGTATTCTGGCCGGTGATGATTTCGGTGATATTGACGCTATTTTCCATGAAGGCGCTTGTTCATCCACAACCGAGTGGGATGGCAAATATATGATGGATAATAACTATCAATATTCTAAAGAATTGCTGCACTATTGCCTTGAACGCGGCATTCCTTTCCTGTACGCCTCCTCCGCAGCAACCTATGGCGGTCGCACTGATAATTTTATCGAAGAGCGTCAATATGAGAAACCACTTAACGTTTATGGTTACTCTAAATTTCTGTTCGACCAATATGTTCGGGAGATCCTGCCTCAAGCTGATTCACAAATTTGTGGTTTCCGTTATTTCAATGTGTATGGGCCACGTGAAGGGCACAAAGGTAGTATGGCGAGTGTTGCCTTTCATTTGAACAATCAAATCAATCAGGGACAAAACCCAAAACTATTCGCTGGCAGTGAAAGCTTTCAACGTGATTTTATTTATGTCGGCGATGCCGCTGCGGTTAATCTTTGGTTCTGGAAAAACGGCGTTTCCGGTATTTATAATTGTGGAACAGGTCGTGCTGAATCTTTCCAAGCGGTTGCTGATGCGGTGGTTGAATTCCATCAAGATAAATCACTAACTATTGAGCATATTGATTTCCCTGAACATTTGAAAGGTCGTTATCAGCGCTTCACGCAAGCAGATCTGACTAAACTTCGGGCAGCGGGTTATGATAAACCATTCAAAACCGTTGCCGAAGGGGTAACGGAATATATGCATTGGCTTAATCAGGAGAAGTAATCTACTCGCTATGAAAATATTGGTGATCGGCCCTTCGTGGGTGGGTGACATGATGATGTCGCAGAGCCTTTACCGAACATTAAAGGCTTTGCATCCTAATGCAGAAATTGATGTGATGGCCCCAGCCTGGTGCCGCCCACTGCTGGACAAAATGCCAGAGGTCAATCAAGCATTAGCTATGCCATTAGGGCATGGCGCACTGGCATTAGGCGAACGCCGTCGTTTGGGGGTTGCTCTGCGTGAACGTAAATATAATCGCGCTTATGTGCTGCCAAATTCCTTCAAATCTGCCTTGGTGCCTTTCTTCGCCAATATTCCTCTGCGCACTGGCTGGCGCGGTGAAATGAGATATGGATTGCTCAATGATATTCGTACATTGAATAAAGAAGCCTTCCCATTAATGGTTCAACGCTACGCCGCATTGGCTTACGATACAAAACCCAATAGTGCGGCAGATCTGCCTCAACCATTGCTTTGGCCTCAACTCGATGTCAGTGATGAGGATATTGCTGAATCCACCGCAGCATTCAATATTTCTGATCATCGGCCCATCATCGGTTTCTGCCCCGGAGCAGAATTTGGCCCAGCAAAACGTTGGCCGCATTATCACTATGCCGCGTTAGCTCAACAGCTTATTACTGAAAAAGGATATCAAATTCTACTATTCGGTTCTGTCAAAGATCACGAAGGTGGAGAGGATATCCGCAAATCACTGACAGGAGAAGCCAACGAATACTGCATCAATCTTGCCGGACAAACCTCTCTTGAACAGGCAGTCAATATTATTGCGGCCTGTGATGCTGTTGTTACTAACGATTCTGGTTTGATGCACGTTGCCGCAGCGCTTAATCGCCCTCTGGTTGCACTTTACGGCCCAAGTAGCCCAGATTTTACCCCACCATTATCCGATAAAGCGGAAGTTATCCGTCTTATTACTGGCTATCACAAAGTCAGAAAAGGCGATAGTGCACATGGCTATCATCAGAGTCTGATTGATATCCAACCAGAGCAGGTAATCGCTTCCCTGGAAAAATTATTACAAGCGGAGAACCAGAGTTAATGCGGGTTTTACTGGTTAAAACTTCTTCTATGGGCGATGTTCTCCATTCGCTCCCTGCACTGACTGACGCAGAAAAAAACTTACCTGACATCCGTTTTGATTGGGTAGTTGAGGAAGGTTTTGCCCAAATTCCTGGCTGGCACAGTGTTGTTGATCAAATTATTCCTGTTGCTATTCGCCGCTGGCGCAAAAACTGGTTTAGTCCAGAAATTCGTGCCGAACGCCGTTTATTCAGAGAGAAATTAAAATTACATCAATATGATGCCATCATTGATGCTCAAGGGTTATTGAAAAGCGCATTTTTGGTCACCCGATTAGCTTACGGTCCTAAACATGGTTACGACCGCAAAAGTATCCGTGAGCCATTAGCAAGTTTTTTTTATGATTGCTGTCACGCAGTCAGCAAGCAACAGCACGCCGTAGAGCGTATCCGGGAACTGTTTGCTGTCAGCCTGGGTTATATCAAACCAGCAGCACAGGGCGATTATGGGATTGCCCGTCATTTTCTGCACCAGCATCCAGAAAATCAGAACAATTATCTGGTTTTTCTCCATGCCACAACTCGCGATGAAAAACATTGGCCGGAAAGCCATTGGCGGCAACTCATTGCTGAAATTCAGCCGACGGGTGTCCAAGTTAAGCTTCCCTGGGGTGCAGAACATGAATACCAACGTGCGCTGAGACTCGCGGAAAACTTCCCTCATGTGGAAGTATTACCAAAGATGACTTTAGCACAAGTAGCCCAAGAGCTAGCTGGCGCAAAAGCGGTTGTTTCTGTTGATACTGGCCTGAGTCACCTCACTGCCGCATTGGATCGCCCTAATATCACGCTGTTTGGTCCGACAGATCCAGGACTCATTGGTGGTTATGGCAAGGAACAAATATCTTTAAAAGCAGAGGATGGGAATATCAAAAGTATTACACCATCGAAGGTATTAGCTCATCTCCAGAAAAATATTGGCTGATTAATTATTAAATCTGAGGCGTTTCTGGTAGGCGCCTGATTTCTTAATCATTAACTGAAACGATAAATCATCTTCTATATTATTTATCCCCTTATTAAAACATTAAAATAAGCGATTTATAATAATAGATTTAAATAATTTCAAGTCATATTCTCCATTAATTTAATGATATAAATATATTATTTAAATTGTTTTTATCTTAAATTATCTCATATAAGAACTGCTTTCAATTTTATATTATTAATGAAATAAACTCTAATTAAAAAATAATATATTTAACACCTAGTCTAATTTAGGCAGTATTATCTGCCCAAAATTAAGTGAATCCCTATTAATATATTTATGTTAATTCCACTTTATTAATCATGATGATTTCTTAAATTGATAATATTCAGCTAATGTCATTCCTTGAACCTGTGGCTGTAAATAGTTAAATAGTGCCTCTAGATCCTGATAAAGTAATTCAATCTGTTCTTCATTTTTAAATGTCGGGCTACCACCAGGCATAAATTCAGATGAATGCAGCATAAACTCAACATAATCACAACCTTCTGCTAATGTCTGCTGGACCACTTTTTTCATTTGCTCCAGATTGCCCCCCTTTGGCCTTAACCAGTTAACAGATGGAGAACGCTGTTTCCCACGTAAGCTATCATATTTCTGTTTAAGGAAATTCATCAGCGGAGGGTGTTTATATTGAATACTCATAGGGACTTCTAGCAAAGAAGAATTACCTTCTTTAGCAATATTCTGCAAATCCATAAAATAGGCATAAGATGGAAAGTGACGATAATCAGTTCCACCGTTGCCATTAGGATCGCCTTTGGTGAAACGCCAATTAACCCGTGGTGTTACTGAACAATCAACTTGATAACCATATTCCACCAACAATTCAGCATAATATTCATTAAATGCCCAACGACCTGCCCGATGGCTTAACATTTTAATCTGTAGTTTGTCTTCCAATAACTTAGTCATGAGATCAACTTTGGCTCTAACTTGTTCTTTTGGAAATTCAATCAGATAAGGTTTATAACGCATATCATCGTCTGTAAGAGGCACAAGTGGCGGGTTATTCCAGGCATGTAGGTGCATGCCAATTTCCCCTTGCCCTCTGGCAATAATATCTTTGGCAAATTCAATGTATAAATCATCCATTGCCATTTCATAGTTCGTTAACCAAACTGGCTTAAAACCAAAGCGCTCACATAAACGCTGAAATCTTGGTAAATAATGGGTATTTTTTGTCGAGATCTGACCGTGATTTTGCCACAGATCATCACCCTCAGTATCTATAGTGATAATAAATGCAGGTCGAGTCATCAGAATAAGCCCAAAATAGAATAAAATGATAGCCTTATAGTACGCAGATCTATAAAATAGTGCAATTATCTTGTCATATATATAGCAACTCTATACCTCATTAAACCCTATATTTCGTATCTAAATCCTATCAATAAGAAACGTTATAAAATGAAATCTTAGATCTTTCAGAAAGCTCTTTCTCTTCTATTAAGTTCTTTTAATTTCCGTGATCCTTTTAATTCATTAGTTTATCTAAACAATCACATTCAAAAAGCGCATATAACCATTATTACTGCTTCATTAAGGATAGATATTTTGCCAGAATAATATCTAAATCAAACTTCTTATACATATACTCTGTAATTACAGGTGGTTCATAGTAGGCAGACTTCATTTTTTCTGCAAGTGAATCAATTGTTAGCGCTGATTTATATTTTTCTAACTCACCAACCATAATTTCATTAACGCCACCGGGACACATTGTGCTAACAATAGGGGTATCACAAATCAATGATTCAATCAGTACGTTACCTAATCCCTCACTATCAGAACTCAAGACCACCGCTTTAGCTCCACGGATAACCGGTAATGGATTTTCAAGGAATCCCGTTAAAACAACTTTAGACTGTAAGTTTAAATCCACAATCTTCTGTTTTATCTGTTGAGTAATGGCCTCGTCTCCGTGACCAACAATCAATAATTTACATGGAATATCCGCTTTCGCAAACGCGGCTAATAAACGATCATGTCGCTTAACCCGGTGAAATCTGCCAACATGCAATAAATAGATCTCATCCGAATAAGGGTTATTTTGCAAAGATTTTTCTTTAATATCTGGGATATTGAAAGGATTATAAATTGTCACCATTTCATTAGGCGTAAGTAATAAATTATTTTTTAAATCTTTCCCTACCGCATCAGATACACAAATTAAATTCCTATTATTGTATGTCCACTTGATTTTTTGTTTCTTGATCCAGCGAGACAACCCCGTTTTATTACCAAGATATGAGTTTGAAAATACCCCATGAATACAAAACCATACATTTAATCCCGCTAACACTTTTGACTGCACGACAATGCGATCAGTTTTATGCAGGTTTGAGACAATCAACGCAGGGACTCCCTTGCGAAGAAAAACTTTTTCTAAAACCTTATCCATAGATTTAGCCCGACGGCAAATCTCAGTCTGTCTTCTAAAAAGCCCTTTGTACCCATCAGCATCAATGATCAATTCAATACCATCAGGCACTGAATACTCACATTTCTCTGCCAAAGAGAGTAGCGTAACATCATATCCTCTCTGTTGCAGGCCATCACAAAGCCGAATAGTGACATTTTCCGCACCGCCGCCAGGTAATCCATCAATGATAAATAATACATGTCCTTTCATGATGAGAGCACCCTTTCATATAATTCAATGAGCTGTTGTGATAAATGTTCCGGTGTACAACAGAGTATTCCCGTTCTCGCTAATTCTGACATTTTATTATTCAAATGATTTGAAGGCGTATTCTGAATCGCTTCCGTAATATCTGAAATAGCCAGAGCATCACATACAAACCCGTTATTCCCAGAGTTAACAAATTCAGCGCCGCCACATGTCGTACTAGTTATTACCGGAAGCCCACAAGCCATTGCCTCCAGTATTACATTTGGAAACGGATCATATAAGGTCGGCAGCAACAAGCCATCCGCAAGCTGATAGAAAGGCAGTGTTTTTTTCTGGACGCCCATAAACCTGATTCGTTCGTTACATCCCAGTGCATTGGCTAACTGCTTATATTTTTTCTCTTCTTTATCCTGCCCCACAACTATTAAATAGGCATCAGTCGCGCTCACTGCCTGAATCGCTGCTTTTAATCCCTTTCGCTCAAATCCCGAGCCAACATAAACTAAGCATTTAGCCTGTACGGGAAGGTTATGTTCTTTCCTTAATTGTATTCTCTGAGATTCCGTTGCCGGAAAAAATTGTTTATTGTCTATCGAATTATAAATAACCGATATCTTTTCCTCAGAAAGCCCAAAATCCGCCATGACCTCCCTTTTTACCATTTCCGAGTTACAAATAACCATTTTTAATTCTGGCGCCGAATACATTTTTTGCTCAGCATCCATCACATAACGATGGTAACGACTCGTAAAAAGCAATTTGCTTCGCCAAGGAGATAAAACACGCGCACGCTGTTGTAACCAGCGCTGATGAACGCCATCACCCGCACGATAAATATCGCAACCGGCAATACGTTCATGACTTTGAACAAGATCAAATTGCTCTTTTTGCCATATTATTTTAGCAGCTCTGGCAAATCCTCTCTCACGACTGATACGTCCCCATTTATGAGGATTTGCTAAATGAACATGCCAATCAGGGTTAACGTCTCCCTGCCAGGAGCGCGTAATAACGTTAAGCTCCAAATTTTCATTCCCTAAAGCTTCTAAGGCGCGGGAGACAAAACGTTCTGCGCCACCATCCGGACGATATTTCTGCCGAACAATCGCAAGACGCACTAATTTCATAATAAATTTCTCCGGGCGGCAGCAATAACCATATCACTGGGAATGACATTCAGATAACGTATATCCGTTTTAGTATCAACATCATCAGGATCAGGTAAATCACCATAATCACCAGCCCAAATAACTTCACCTTTCGCTTCCCACGGACGCCAGAATACTAACTTTGATGGCCCAAATAAAGCGATAACAGGTGTTTTCAACGCAGCGGCCATATGCATAGCAATGGAATCCATCCCTATGAATAAATTAGCCTCCTCAATCAGCACTGCAAGTTGCGGCAAAGTTAACTGGCCTGCAAAAGAAACTACTCTTTCTTTTGGACAGTTTGATAAAATCTTCTCCACCATCTCCTCCTCCTTACGATCTGGTCCGGAGGTAACAACAATTGTCCAACCATCAGACTGCAAGGCACTAATTGTTTCACTCATCTTTTTTTCATCCCAACATTTAAAAAACCAGCGGGATGTTGGTTGCACAACAATATATCTTTGATTCACACCATGCTTATCAAGAAGCGCCAAAACAGCTTCTTTATCCTCCTGACGGTAACTCATCGTCACTTTAGTGTTGATCAACGGAAGATTTAATAGCGAAAGGGCTGACAAATTTTGCTCAACAATATGCAAAAACTGGCTATGTTCTGTCGGAACAAGATTTGTGAAACATTTTTTCCAAAACAGGCTGCGTCGTTTTGCTAAATCAAACCCAATACGCACTTTTGCGCCAGTAAATCGTACCACAAATGCACTATACCATTGATCAGCAAGATTAATAACCATGTCGTATTGACGATGTCTTAATCGTTTAAGCAATCTCCATTCATGACCAAGATGTGCTTTGGTTCCTTGTTTTTTCCATTGTCTATCTATAGAAAATAGATTATCCACAGAAGAAAAATGAGCCAATATTGGTTCAGTTTCTTTATAGAGTAAAACATCAATTTCCGCCTCAGGATAATTATCCTTAAGGGTATTAATAACTGGTGTAATTAATAATACATCACCATGATGTCGTAACTTTATTATCAGAATACGGTCAAATTGAGCGTGTAATTTACTCATTGCATTCCCAGTATAAAGATACAGATAAAAGAAAAAGCTGCCGCGACCATATGCAGAAGCTGCAAAAAATCCGTGCTACTTTCACATTAATAGAAGCACGATCTTAAGCAAAAATCCTAATTTACCTTTCTAATTCTGTTCAGATTCTAGAAGCCATACGCATTTTCATACTTTCTTTGCAGCAATGTGATACTATTGACGCTAATTTATGTAAATGAATTTGATAGAATGTTACTGCGTTTATATCAGGTACTTCTCTACCTTATCCAACCTCTCATTTGGTTGCGTCTATTGCTCCGCAGCCGCCAGGCCCCTGCTTACCGCCAGCGCTGGGGTGAACGCTACGGTTTCTGTGCCGGTAAAGTTGCCGCTGGAGGCATCCTGCTCCATTCCGTTTCCGTTGGCGAGACGTTGGCCGCAATCCCTTTAGTCAGGGCCTTGCGCCATCACTATCCTTTTTTACCCATTACCGTAACAACGATGACGCCAACCGGCTCAGAAAGAGTGCTTTCCGCTCTGGGAAACGATGTTAATCACGTCTATTTACCATACGATCTTCCCGGTTCTATGGAGCGCTTCCTCAATCAAGTTAATCCAAAGTTAGTCATTATTATGGAAACAGAACTTTGGCCTAATCTGATTTTCCAACTCCACCAACGTAACATTCCTCTGGTCATTGCTAATGCTCGTTTGTCTGCACGTTCTGCTGCGGGATACCAAAAGGTAGGAAATTTCGTAAAAACAATTTTGCGCAGCATTACCTTGATTGCCGCTCAGAATCCGGAAGATGGTGAACGCTTTATTGAACTGGGTTTAAAACGCTCTCAACTGACTATTACTGGCAGTTTGAAATTCGATATCTCAGTAACACCTGAATTGGCGGCTAAAGCAGTGACATTACGGCGCCAATGGGCTGCTCGCCGGCCTGTCTGGATAGCCACCAGTACCCATGATGGGGAAGAGAGTATTATTTTAGATGCTCATTGCAAGTTACTGAAACAGTGTCCAAGTTTGCTGCTGATCTTGGTACCGCGCCATCCTGAACGTTTTATTAAAGCTGAAGAATTAACCAAGAAAGCTGGACTCAGCTATATTCTTCGTAGTTCCGATAAAATCCCTGACGCCAATATTCAGGTTGTTATCGGCGATACGATGGGCGAACTGATGCTGCTCTACGGTATTGCCGATCTGGCTTTCGTCGGCGGCAGTCTGGTTGAACGTGGCGGCCACAACCCACTAGAAGCGGCGGCCCATGCGATTCCGGTGCTAATGGGCCCGCATACCTTTAACTTTAAAGATATCTGCGCCAAGCTGAATCAGGCTAATGGTCTGATTACCGTGACGGACAGCCACTCTTTGTTCACCGAGATCAACAGCTTACTGACTGACGAAGATTATCGTCTGTACTATGGTCGCCACGCAGCAGAAGTGCTGCATGAAAATCAGGGCGCTCTTCAACGTCTGCTGAAACTACTGGAACCCTATCTCCCACCTCGGAGCCACTGAATGAGTGACAAAAAACGCCTTTCCGTTGTCATGATCGCCAAGAATTCAGCGGATCTGATAGCAGATTGCCTGACCTCAGTCCATTGGGCTGATGAAATTATCGTGCTCGATTCTGGTAGTTCAGACAATACTTGCCAGATAGCACAAGCAATGGGGGCAAAAGTATTTTCCAACACAGAATGGCTCGGGTTTGGTCGTCAACGTCAGCTAGCTCAGCAATATGCCTCTGGCGATTATATTTTTATGATCGATACTGATGAACGTGTCACGCCAGAACTCAGAGCATCCATACAGCAGGTTCTAGCACATGCTGATAACAGCAAAGTCTACAGTTGCGCCCGCCGGAATCTGTTTCTTGGCCGTTTCATGAAACACAGTGGCTGGTACCCGGATCGCGTCATCCGCCTCTATGCCCGTGACCGTTATCAATACAATAACAATCAGGTTCATGAATCCCTTGAAACCAATGGCTCACCAGTTGTTATTCTGCAAGGGGATTTACTTCATCTTACTTGCCGTGATCTAATGGAATTTCAGAGAAAACAGCTAAATTATGCTAAAGCCTGGGCAGAACAGCGCGATGAACAAGGTAAACAGTGCGGTTATTTCTCAGTTTTCAGTCACACTTTGGGGGCTTTTTTTAAAACCTGGCTGTTGCGAGCTGGCTTTCTTGATGGTAAACAAGGGTTAGTACTGGCGATTGTCAATGCTCAATATACGTTTAATAAGTACGTCGCGTTGTGGGAAAAGAGACAACAGAAGGGTAAAAATTGATGAAAACCAAAGCCATTTATCCCGGAACATTTGATCCTGTTACCTACGGTCATATTGATATCGTCACCCGAGCCGCGGATATGTTTGACCACGTTCTATTTGCTATCGCCAACAGCGCCAGAAAAAATCCTATGTTTACTCTGGATGAGCGCATTACCCTGGCAAAACAGGTGACCTCACATCTGGATAATGTGGAGGTGGTAGGTTTCTGTGAATTGATGGCTAATTTCGCCAAAAAACAACAAGCCAATATTCTTATCCGTGGCCTTCGTTCAGTATCTGATTTTGAGTATGAATGGCAGCTTGCCAATATGAACCGTCACTTTATGCCCGAATTAGAGAGCGTTTTTCTGCTACCATCACAAAACCTCTCATTTGTCTCTTCATCCTTGATTAAAGATGTCGCTCTCCACGATGGCGATATCTCATCATTCCTGCCAGAACCTATCGCCCAAGCCATGCTAAAAAAACTGGGCAAATAATTTACTCCGTTCACTGGAGGCGGCACAAAGTAGAATATTCCCTATGCAACGCCTCCCTTAACTATTCGATCTCAACTAAATCCGATATCACCTAATACTGGCAGTGGCGGCAAAAGAAAGTACTGCGCTGCCCAAGCTTAATACTCTCTATTTTTTCACCACAAATTCGACATGGTTCTCCTGTTCTACCATAAACAAACAATTCCTGAGCAAAATAGCCCGGTTTACCATCAGATTGCAGGAAATCCCTGAGTGTCGTACCACCCTGCTCAATAGATCGTTGTAAAACCTTCTTAATCGTTTCTGCCAGTAAATTGGCTTCACGCTCAGTTAAAGTATGCGCGGGACGATCAGGCTGAATATGGGCAGTAAATAACGCTTCATTCGCATAAATATTACCGACGCCAACAACTAATTTGTTATCCATTAGCCAGGGCTTAATCAAGGTTTTTTTCTTACTTGATCGGGTGTAAAGATAAGAACCATTAAAATCATCAGAAAGCGGCTCCGGCCCCAAATGAGCTAATACCGAGCACCGTTCGAGATCATCGCTCCATAACCACGCCCCAAATCGTCTGGGATCGGTATAACGCAAAACCTTACCATCTGCCATCACTAAATCCACATGGTCGTGTTTCTCCGCAGGGCGTTCTTCCGGCAAAATACGTAAGCTGCCCGACATCCCCAAATGGACGATAATCCAACCATTTGCCAGTTCAATCAGCAAATATTTGGCCCGGCGTTGAATGCTAAGTACAAGCTGATCACTCAACTTCATAATTTCTTCCGCTACCGACCAACGTAGCCGGCTATTCCTGACTACCGCATACTGGATTACATTCCCTACCAGATGTGGCTCTATTCCCCGTCGGCTGGTTTCTACTTCTGGTAGTTCTGGCATGGTAATAACTCCTAATATATATATTGTTTCAACTCTATTGCATCTAAGCAGATTAAGATAATCTTTTCATGTATTATTTCCAACCAAACTCAACAGAAACGAAAGCAGATTGATGAATATGTTTAATATTAGAAGTCGCGATAAAAGATCATTATGGAATTTATCCATCATTGGGATTTATATAGCCCTTGTTTATCTGCCTGATATAACGAGATATAAAAATCTGGTTATCGTGCTTATTGGCATTACAGCACTAACCTATCTGGTGACAGATTTCCGCCAAGTGATGCGCTCCATGCGTAGTTCACTGTTTCTATCCATTATGTTATTCCTCGTAGCAATGTTCTATTCAGTAGCGATTTCCGTCGATCCCACATTGAGTTTTCAAGAGATGAATAAACCTATCTTGAATGGACTGTTATTGTTCAGTTTTACCTTTCCTGTTGTACTGTACAAAGAAAATAAAGAAAGTATTGCCAAGATGATTCTGTACTCATTTGCCATTGGTATGCTGGCAATATGCTCAACTGATATTGGTAAATACATTATTAACTACAATAAAGGTGAAATGCCTTTTACTGACTTCAATCACCGAGAATTTTCTTACGGTTTTATTTTCTATTTTCCGGTCTTACTTTGTACTTGGGCATTGTGGAAGAAACATACCTTAGTGAGTTGGCTGATACTGGCTATTGCTTCCGCTATCAGTCTATTTTTGTTATTAGGTACCTTAGCCCGTGGCGCTTGGGTCGCCGTTGCCGTCATCACTGCTTTTATCATCATTATTAATCGGGAATGGAAGCTGACCATAATAGCGAGTTTAATCCTGAGTTTTTCAGTTGCACTTTCTCACACTACGATAATAGCTAATGAAAATACTAAATTACTATTTTGGAAACTGACTCAAACTGATAGCAGTCATCGTTATAAAAACGGCACCCAAGGGGCTGCTCTTGAGTTGATTCTAGAAAACCCAATTAAAGGCTACGGTTATGGCAATAAAGTCTATCATAAGGTCTACAATGAACGCGCTGCTGACTATCCAGACTGGATATATCGCACATCCATCGGCCCCCATAATATCTTTCTGGCGCTCTGGTTTGCCGGCGGAGTCATTGGTTTGATGACTACTTTACTGATGACCTTCTCAGCACTGTACACGGGTAGCCATATTATTAGCCGTAACAATGGCGTAATAAAGCAGGCCAGTATTATTCTCCTGACGGGATTTATCGGATTGTTTATTGTCCGAGGAGCCTTTGAAAATACCTATATCAATGAAATAGGTATTCTATTCGGCCTGATGATTGCGCTATATAAGCAGAAAAACGATTAACCAGACATCTCTCGGTATATTATCAGACTGATTATTATGCAGAAATATCCTTTGATATTGTCTGCATAATAAGCTTCGCTCGCTGTTCCCAATTAAAACGCTCTGTCACCAACATTTTTGCATAACTGACTTGTGACTTAGCTTTTTCTGGATTATCTCTTATTAACTGAATCTGTTGAGCAAAACTCTCCGCATTTTCACTGTCAGCAAAACTAACCGCATTTTCATCAGCTACATCACGAATCGAAGGAAAATCGGAGATAACCACAGGCTTATCCATCGCCATATATTCAAATAGTTTCAGTGGCGAAGTATAGCGACTGCCAATGCTGGTTTTAGTTAATGGCAACAGACAAATATCATTATCTGCAATTATCTGAAAACGTAATTTAGGTTGAATAAACCCAAGAAAATTGATTTTATCGCCAACCCCCATTTGTTGAGCAATCTGCTGCAATTGCTGAATTTGCCCTGATTCGCCACCAGCAATATTCAATACTGCATTTTCAAGATAAGCCATCGCTTTGATCGCCGTAGGAACACCTTTCCAATGATGCAAACTGCCCAAATAAAGGATCTGGGTTGGTAATTCAGCGTCATCTGGCGCATGTTTATTTAATGACATCGATTCGACTGCCAGCATATCCACACCGTCTGGCGCAATAACTATTGGTGTATTGACATTATATTCACTAATAATATCATCACTGAGTAACGACGTCAGAACGAAAATAATCCTGGATTGGCGATAAACAAAGTGTTCGATTTCTCTCAACTTCTGATATTTACGCTGATTTTTATTTTCACTTAAATCATGCGATTCCTTAAATGACTGGGCAAAAATCTCATGACTTTCAAAAAACAGCGGAATTTCTGGATGTTCACATAATAAATACTTTGCCATTTTCAGATTACGGGTAAAAACGGCATCTACCTCATTTCTCTTCAACCAATGGGAAACCTGAAAATAGAACATCTTTTGGGTATTGAATGGAAAATACCATTTACGCCGAATATTGCGTAAAGACATCAGTCTAACTGATGGTGATAATGAACGCCCCAGTATCTCCTCTGCGGTATTTTTACCTTCCGGCGTAACCAGATATATGCTAGCTCCCTGGCGAGCAAACGCATCAACATTCTGCAAAATTTGCAATGATGCTACCCGATAATCAGGAACCGGATAGGGATCAATATAGGCAATCTTCATTATTTATCGCTTTCAGTAAACGATTTGCCGAGTGCTCCCAGGTATACATTGTTTCAATCCGTTGACGAGCCGCTTTTCCCATTGCTTGCCTCCTGTCTGGTTGAGACAATAAAAAGTTAACCGCATCAGCAATTGCTGAAGCATCTCCTGGCGTGACCAAAATACCCGAATTACTTTCGTTACCGACAACTTCGGGTATTCCTCCGATATAACTGGCAATAACCGGTCTGCCACACGCCATCGCTTCCGCAATCGTAATCCCAAACGCTTCGTCACCAATACTTGGAAAAATTCCTGCGTCACCAGCAGCATAATATTCAGGCAACTGATCATGCCCTACAGGTGAATGGAAGATGACCTGTTTTTCCAGCCGCAGTGTTGCAACCCGCTTTTCCAAGCGTTTCAGATCTTCACCCGCCCCGATAATCAGCAACTTAACATCTTTATCCTGTAACTGGGCCATTGCATCAATAGCCACATGCATGCCTTTCCAGCCAACCAACCGCCCGGCAAAGGTCAGCAAAAATGTTTTATCGCTAATCCCAAGACGAGTTCTGACAGAAGAGTCTATCGGTCTGAATTTATTAATATCAACACCATTGTAAATCACCTGCGGAAATTGTTTAAAATGGTGCTGAATCTGCCAGGCATTAAAATGGCTGCATGCCACCCAAACTGAAATTCGCTTACTCAGCTTTCTGTCACCCTTGAAAAAACTGGTGCCGCCGCTCATATAGCAAAATTTGGTGCGACTCTCTTTTGGCATCATTCGAGGCCAAAAAAAATCAAATGGCTTAGTCAGAATAACCCAGTCAAAATCTTCAGCAACAACCGTATCATGAGCATGGCGAGCAAATGAGTAGCGTTCAATAATACGCTGAAAACGTCGACCAATATTAATCACTTTCTCTCTGGGAATGAATGGAAAAGTATGAATCTGGATTACCCTTCCATTGAGTTCTGGCTGGACATCACCCTTCCCACCAAAAATATGGATCTCATGACCGGCATCAGTCAACGCTTTCGCAAGTTCCCAGACTGCCGTCTGAATACCACCGTAAGACATCGTTACCGTGACATCAACCAAACCTATTTTCATCTTTAATATTTTCCTGATGACTTAGTTTCTAGTAACTTTTGCGTTGCCTGCCAGACTTGTTCAACAGATATTGCAGACATCGAGTCTTTACGTGTGGCTTGCATATAGTGAACCGGATGTTCAATAACCGCCAAATGTGAATGCTGTTGAGGCGCTAAAAAGCAGCCAGGGTGAAAACTATGATACATAGCCACCATCGGGATACCCAAAGCACCGGCTAAGTGTGTCGGCCCTGTATCAACACCAACATATAAATCAAGTCTACTCATTATTGCTGCATTCTGTCGCATTGTCAGTCTACCAACCAATGAAGTACACTTTTCAGCCCCTAATCTTTTCGCCAGTGACTGTGCAGTAATTTTTCCGTCAGTACTGCCTAATAACATAATATGCGACTGGGGATAACGGCTATAAATGTGTTGCGCTAATTGGTAAAAATGTTCAACCGGCCAATCACGATAAGCTTTTGCCGGGAAACTTTGTAACTGAAAACCAATCAGGAGTTTATTCTCTAAATGATACTGCCGCATAAAACCATCGGCAAAATGTAACTCCTTTTCACTCACACAATAATTCAATCGCCAGTCACTTACCTCAACATCTACCGCACCAGCAAGCATGGCCCGTTCCTGTTGAGCTGGCATCAACACCTTTGGCTTTTCCACAGTCAGCCAATCAGATTGCAACGTGGACTTATCTGAAAATGAAACTGTTAAGCGCGATTTACGTTTTGCGTACTGCAATAAAGGTTTATCGTCACTATATACTAAAGCCAGATCATAATGTTTGCGGGTAAACCAACCACACCATTTTGCCTTACCTTTCGAAAAAGCAGTCAATTTATTGATATCATTTCTATTTTCAAGGATCTGCTTAGTCCTTTTATGAGCCATAACATCAATATTCGCACCAGGCCATTTCTGCTTTAAAGCACGAATCACCGGCGTTACCAATAAGGTATCACCGAAACGTGCTACAACAATGACCAGAATATTCTTGATCTGCATAAGACAATTATCTAATTAATCTGCTATAAAATTCAACAAAATATACAAAAAAACATTTTTGCATACAATTGATCACAATAGGGTGATTTAACTAATAATCAACCTCAAAGTGATTTAATATCAATACGTTGATATTACTCAAAACCATAAACCAAAGAATAAGGACCAGAATAAATCTTAAAAAATGTTAACGTTTTTTACCTTTAATGCTGTGAAAAAAGATATTTTCCATTTTATCCAACATATTATCTATGCCAAATAAAGCCATTGCCCGCTTTAATGAAGAATGACCGAATTGCAAGCGCAGTTCATTATTATGAATCAACAAATCTAAACTTTTCGTCAATAACTCTGTATTTCTGGGCTCCACGATATAACCTGTTTCACCATCAACAACCGCTTCGGCAATTGCGCCAACGGAGGTTGATACAACAGGTATCCCACACGCCATTGCTTGCATAATGCCCTGTGGCACGCCTTCATTACCAAAAGAAGGTAATGCAAATAAATCCATCGCATTCAAACAATCAGGAACATCCTGACGGTTACCTAAAAAAATGACACTGTCCGACAAACCTTCCCGCTTTACTAATGGTTCCAATGATTTACGTTGTGGACCATCACCAACAAACAAAAGTTGCCAATCAGGATATTTCTGGTGCAAAACTTTCCAGCTTTCTAACAGATAGCGATGCCCTTTCCAGGTTCTCATGGTCGCAACGACACCTAATGTCGGTTTATCTTGAATTCCAATCCGCTGACGGCAAACTTTCTTATCTTCCGGTCGGAAACGCTCTAAATCGATGCCGGTGGGCACTGATGTCATATGTTGTAATGGATAATGATTATTGGTGTGCAGATATTGGCGTAGTTTTTCACCGGTAGTCGCAATATGTCGGCATGCTCTCAGATACAACCAACGGGTTGATATTGAATTAGAAACATGGGTAGAAACATGCCTGGTTCTAACCATTGGCGGCATATGTCTTAACGTCGTGCAAGCCGCAGCAACCAACCATGCATCTGTCGAGCTATGTGTATTAATAACGTCAAATTGACGGCCTTCTTTTTTCAACCAATGACGCATAGCAAGAAAGCAGGACAGCCGCTTTTTCTCAATAGGCAGAGCTACTGCCGGCACACCATAAGATTTTGCTTCACGGTAGATATTCGAACTAGGACAACAGACAATAACCACGTTGTGTCCACGTTTTATCATTCCTTGGGATTCCGTCAGAATACGGATTTCCTGACCACCCCAACCACAAGAAGATTCCGTATGTAAAATATTTAGTTTTTCTTTAGCCATTTCGGTTTCATATCCAGCCTACCGGAAGGCGTTAGTATAGCGAAACAACATCTTACGTCTACGAATAACAGGATATATATGAAATGCAGAGAAGAATCAGTGAATATCGGTTAAAACTTTTCAGACAACAAAAAACCCGGCCTAGGCCGGGTTTTTATCAAATCAACCAAAATTTTATTTAATCTTGGCTTCTTTATACATAACATGCTGACGAACAACTGGATCAAATTTTTTCATTTCCAGTTTCTCAGGCATAGTACGCTTGTTCTTCGTAGTGGTATAGAAGTGACCAGTACCAGCAGAAGAAACCAGCTTAATTTTATCGCGAATACCTTTAGCCATTTTTCAGCTCCTTAGTACTTCTCACCGCGGGTACGAAGCTCAGCCAAAACTGCATCGATACCCTTCTTATCAATCACACGCATACCTTTAACAGATACACGCAGAGTTACAAAGCGCTTCTCGGACTCAACCCAGAAACGGTGGGAATGCAGGTTAGGCAGAAAACGACGCTTAGTCGCATTCAATGCATGAGAGCGGTTATTACCACTCATCGGGCGTTTGCCAGTAACTTGGCAGACTCGGGACATGTCTATTCTCCAAAAATCAAATCAGCTCGAGCTTTGTATTGGGTATGGCCGCCTCGTCAGGCTTAGGAGCCCATCTCAGCAAATTCTACTGAAAAGACTCACATTTACTCAGAAAATGTGCTGAGATAGGCTCTTCTCGCCAAACCAAAGATCCTCAAAGGTGGCGTAGTATACGCCCTCAATCGCTGACGCTCAAGTCCCGCACAACCAAAGATCCACAAGGATCTTGAAAAAATTAGCTTAAATCCATCCTCGCTCAGCAAATGAGACACAACATTGCCGGCCAATAACTAGATGATCCAGCACTTTTACACCAACCAAATTACAGGCATCAATCACTTTATCTGTAACAATCTTATCTGCCAAACTTGGCTCTGCATGACCTGATGGATGATTATGGGCCAAAATAACGGATGAAGCATTCACCTTTATCGCCGATCGGACAATTTCACGAGGATGAACTTCAACTTTATTGATTGTGCCTTTAAACATCTCCTCATGACAGATAACTCTATTTTGATTATTGAGAAACAACACAACAAATATTTCCCGATCACGCCCCGATAATAGATTTTGCAAATACTCTTGAGTCACACTTGGACTACTCATAATATCCTCATGTATGAACTGGCTGGAAAAAAAACGCTTTGCCAGTTCTGCAATAGCCTGTAATTGTGCATACTTGGCTAATCCCATCCCTTTATGAGAACAAAAAGTGTCATAATCAGCAGAGAGTAAATGGTACAAAGACCCAAATTCTTTCAGTAGAAATTCAGCCATTCGTAAAACAGGAAGTCCTCTGGTCCCGGTACGTAAGAAAATAGCCAGTAACTCAGCATCTGTCAGAGAAACCGAACCATAAGCCAGTAATTTTTCTCTGGGAGCTAGATTTGAATATACTTCTCCTGTATTTTCAGCGATATCAACTACCATATATTCATCTCCCTGTTCGATTTCACCTGATACAAACAGTATTCCATGCCTTAAATATAAGGGCGAATATCATATTCAAGAGCTGCGTAGCCGCTCGCAAACTTATTCTTTTTTACCATCAAAGCTCAGACTCTGCTCAACTCTGTAATCTCTTGTGATAAAATCTTGGCCCCTTGCAACTTAATATTCGGACAATCACGATGGCAGGACTTTCCGGCAAACAGATTGTGCTTGGTATCAGCGGAGGGATAGCCGCTTACAAAACTCCCGAGCTGGTACGTCGCCTGCGTGATCGCGGCGCACAAGTACGTGTAGTGATGACACCAGCAGCAGAAGCGTTTATTACACCAATGACGTTGCAGGCGGTTTCTGGTTATCCCGTTTCCGATGACTTGTTAGATCCGGCCGCAGAAGCGGCGATGGGGCATATTGAGCTTGGCAAGTGGGCTGATCTGATTATTCTCGCCCCTGCTACCGCTGATTTACTGGCTCGCTTGGTAGTCGGTATGGCAAATGATCTCGTGACAACTGTCTGTTTGGCCTCCTCCGCCCCAATTGCCGCGGCACCCGCAATGAATCAACAAATGTTTCTAGCTCAGGCAACACAACATAATCTCAAGCGCCTTGAAGAACGAGGCGTTCTCCTGTGGGGACCGGACAACGGCAGCCAAGCTTGTGGTGACGTTGGTCCCGGCAGAATGCTAGATCCCTTGGCGATTGTCGAACTCGCTGAGCAACATTTTCAAACCAATCGGGACTTAGCCCACCTAAAACTTGCTATCACCGCTGGACCAACCCGTGAAGCACTAGATCCCGTCCGCTTTATCAGCAACCACAGCTCCGGCAAAATGGGGTTTGCTATCGCCCAAGCTGCGGCAACACGTGGTGCAGAAGTCACCCTTATCACTGGTCCCGTTAATTTACCGACACCACCGGGAGTCAAACGAATCGACGTCACCAGCGCCCTGGAAATGAATGAGCAAGTACAGGCAGTTGCGGGTTCACAGAATATCTTCATTGGTTGTGCGGCGGTTGCAGACTATCGCGCGAAACAGATTGCCGATGAAAAAATCAAAAAACAGGGTGATGAGATCACTTTTACCCTGATCAAAAACCCGGATATTGTTGCCAATGTAGCAGCAATGCAAGAAAACCGCCCTTTTGTGGTTGGGTTTGCGGCTGAAACCCAGAATGTGGAAGAATACGCACGAAAAAAACTGAACCAAAAACATTTGGATCTGATTTGTGCAAATGATGTATCGCTTACCGGCCACGGCTTTAACAGTGATACTAATGCATTACATTTGTTCTGGCATGAGGGAGAAATCCGCTTACCTCATAGTAATAAGTTATTACTTAGCCACCATTTATTAGACGAGATAGTCAGACGCTATGATGAAAAAAATCGACGTTAAAATTCTTGACCCACGTATCGGGAAGGAATTTCCTTTGCCAACTTACGCCACGCCAGGCTCCGCAGGTTTAGATTTGCGGGCTTGCCTGGACAATGCGGTAGAACTGGCCCCAGGCCAAACAGAACTACTTCCAACCGGGCTTGCTATTCATATTGGCGATGAACAATTGGCCGCCGTTATTCTGCCCCGTTCAGGCCTTGGACATAAACATGGCGTCGTTCTGGGTAATCTGGTGGGTTTGATCGATTCTGATTACCAAGGTCAGCTAATGGTTTCCGTCTGGAATCGTGGTGATAAAGCTTTCACTATCCAGCCAGGCGAACGTATCGCTCAGATGGTTTTTGTACCCGTCGTCCAGGCTGAATTCAATCTGGTAGAAGATTTTGAAACCAGCGAAAGAGGCAGCGGTGGTTTTGGTCATTCCGGTCGCCAATAAATCTCTGTAAGACCATACCGTTTATACCCTATGGATTTCAAGATGCATCGCGGCGGCAAGGGAGTGAATCCCCGGGAGCATAGATAACTATGTGACCGGGGTGAGCGAGTGCAGCCAACAAAGAGGCAACTTGAAAGATGACGGGTATAACCCATTATCATATTCTTTGCTCAAAACACCGTTGAGCAAAGAATTACTGATTTTATTTGTTTTGCTGTTCTTAACAAAGGTCTTGTCAGACATGGCAGAAAACGAAAATACGAAGAAAAGAAACAGACGCGAGGAGATCTTGCAAGCGCTGGCGCATATGTTGCAATCCAGCGATGGTAGCCATCGAATCACTACCGCTAAACTGGCCGCTAACGTGGGCGTTTCCGAAGCTGCCCTATACCGGCATTTTCCTAGTAAAACCCGGATGTTTGACAGCTTGATTGAGTTCATTGAAGACTCATTAATTTCACGGATTAACCTGATTCTGCAAGACGAGAAAGATACCACGACTCGTATTCGCCTGATATTGATCCTGATTCTGGGTTTTTCAGAAAAAAATCCAGGTCTGACCCGCATCATGACAGGCCATGCTCTAATGTTTGAACAAAACCGGCTGCAAGGGCGCATAAATCAGTTATTTGAACGAATTGAAGTACAGATCCGTCAAGTTTTAAAAGAGAAAAAATTACGTGATGGGCAAGGTTTCAGTTATGATGAGTCGTTATTAGCTTCTCAATTACTCGCATTTTGTGAAGGGATGCTATCACGTTTTGTACGCTCTGAGTTCCACTATCGTCCAACACAGGAATTTGAAGCGCGCTGGCCATTATTATTGGCTCAGCTACAATAAGTTATTCTACTACTCACCCCGCCCGTTATTGGGCGAGGGCTTTTTTTAAAGCTTATCTATCAGATACCGTACTGCGCACGATAGGCTTTTACTGCATCCAGATGATCTTTCATCTCTGGTTGACCACTCAAATAATTAATCAAGTCATTCAAAGTAATGATAGAAAACACTTTGCAGCCATAATCTCTTTCCACTTCCTGAATTGCCGAGATTTCACCATTCCCACGTTCCTGACGATCAAGACAAATCATTACGCCGGCAAGCGTCGCATTATGCTGCTTGATAATCTGCATCGATTCACGGATAGCTGTACCTGCGGTAATAACATCATCAACCAGAACAACATTGCCTTTAAGTGGGCTACCAACCAAAGTACCGCCTTCGCCATGATCTTTAGCTTCCTTACGGTTAAAGCAATATGGCATATCAATATCATGATGCTCTGCTAGTGCGACTGCCGTTGTCGCTGCAATTGGAATACCCTTGTACGCGGGTCCGAATAACAAATCGCACTGAATACCGCTATCCAACAATGCTGCTGCATAAAAACGCCCGATTAACGCCAAATCACGCCCAGTATTAAACAGCCCGGCATTAAAAAAATATGGGCTTTTACGTCCTGATTTCAGGGTGAATTCCCCAAATTTCAGTACCTGTTTTTTTAGCGCAAGCTCGATAAATTCGCGCTGATAGGCTTTCATTGGTGTCTCTCCTTTCTCTTAGTCATGGTTATCCGCCATACAACAGGCATAAAAAAGGCGACTATTACGTCGCCTGATCAACTTATTATTTTAATGCATTTTGTTCTAACGCATTTCTCTGCGCTGCAAAAATATCCTCTAATCCCCCCTTGGCAAGGGCCAATAAGGATAACAACTCATCATGACTAAATGGCTCGCCTTCCGCAGTGCCTTGCACTTCAATCATCCGGCCATCTTCCATCATCACGACATTCATATCAGTTTCAGCGGCGGAATCTTCCACATATTCCAGATCACAACGGCCTTCACCATCTACGATGCCAACAGAGACCGCAGCAACCATTGATTTCAGAGGACTCACTTTCAGCTTGCCTGCTGCAACCATTTTATTCAACGCATCAGCTAGCGCGACACAAGCACCAGAAATAGAAGCTGTACGGGTACCGCCATCAGCCTGAATAACATCACAATCCAGTGTAATGGTGTATTCACCCAGTTTTTTCAGATCAACAGCGGCGCGTAGCGAACGGGCAATTAAACGCTGAATTTCCATCGTCCGGCCGCCCTGTTTGCCTTTAGCTGCTTCACGAGCATTTCGGGTATGAGTAGAACGCGGTAACATGCCATATTCCGCCGTCACCCAACCCTGCCCCTGACCTTTCAAGAAGCGGGGAACCCCTTCTTCAACGGAGGCATTACATAACACTTTGGTGTCCCCAAACTCTACTAAAACCGAACCTTCCGCGTGCTTAGTATAATGACGGGTTATAGTGATAGGACGCACTTGTTCTGCCGCTCTTCCTGTTGGGCGCATAGTGTTATCTCCGTTGTTAAATCATTATTGGGGGCGCATTATACGGCCTAACAGGGCTAATTCCTATCCTGCATCTACAACGAGCGTTATAATCTCTTAATCTTTTGTTTAAATTGGGAACGAATCATGATCCGTAGTATGACTGCTTTTGCACGGCGAGATATTAAAAGTGAATGGGGAAATGCAGCTTGGGAACTACGCTCCGTTAATCAGCGTTATTTAGAAACCTATATCCGCCTACCAGAACAATTCAGAAGCTTGGAACCGGTGATTCGTGAACGGATTCGTTCCCGTCTGACTCGCGGAAAAGTTGAGTGCAACCTACGTTTTGAACTGGACTCACGCGCTCAAGGCGAACTTATCCTGAATGAAACTTTAGCAAAACAGCTAGTCAATGCGGCGAGTTGGGTCAAACAACAGAGCAACGAAGGTGAAATCAACCCTGTTGATATTCTGCGTTGGCCTGGCGTTATGGCAGCAGAAGAGCAAGACTTAGATGCTATCAACACTCAATTGTTGAAAGAGCTGGATATAGCGCTGGATGCCTTTATTCAAAGCCGTGAAGCCGAAGGCAATGCACTTAAAATTATGATTGAACAACGTTTGGACGCGGTGACCGAAGAAGTCAGTAAAGTTCGCCAACAGATGCCTGAAATCATGCAATGGCAACGGGAACGCCTGCAAACCAAACTGGAAGAAGCACAGGTACAGCTTGAAAATAACCGTCTTGAGCAAGAGTTGGTTTTACTGGCTCAACGTCTTGATGTGGCAGAAGAGTTAGATCGCCTTGATGCCCACGTCAAAGAAACCCGTAATATTCTAAAGAAAAAAGAAGCTGTCGGCCGCCGCCTGGATTTTATGATGCAGGAATTTAACCGCGAATCTAATACGCTTGCCTCCAAATCTATCAATGCCGACATCACTAACTCCGCTATTGAATTGAAGGTGCTAATCGAGCAGATGAGGGAGCAGATTCAGAATATTGAGTAAATTTTCATATTGACTCATAAAATCCAACGCATGTTTCTGGTGTACTTAAAAGAGCACTTATCAGGTTTTAAGTACACCCTTCGAAACGCAGATGGATATAGAGGAAAATTCACAGACATACCAATTCGAACATGGATAAAGGAATGAAGAATCTTTGCTAAGAACCCGGACAGAACAAACTATACCTGTGCTAATTGTAAAATTTGTACAGCTATAGCAGTTCCACTATTGATGCTTCATCCTTTTGGCTGATTAAATAATGCGCAGTTTATTTACCAGTTATTCACAAAATTTTTTAATAAATTTGATCCAAATGCTTTTCAAACTGTGTAATAACTCAATTTATTACTATCCTTGGTCATTAACTGCACCAATTTAGGGTGAACAAATAACTTTTCTTTCCCGGCCTGAATTTCTTGTAATACTCCAATATCACACAACTGCTTTAAATAAACCGAAGCAGTTTGACGTTTAGCAATATCACACTCAACCAAATTACTAATACGGCAGTAAGGTTGTTCAAATATCACCTGTACCAGCTCATGGCTATAAATTTTAGGCAGGCTTTGCTTTATATACTCACTGGTATGTTCAATCAGTTCTCTTACCGCAGCAATTTTATCCGTAGTCCATTTAGCAGTTTGCTCTACTGCGGTTAACATATAGATAATCCACTCTTCCCATTTGCCAGCAGCGGTAACTTGGGAAAGTAGCCGATAATAATCACGCTTATGTTGTACAATGTGGCGACTTAAATAAAGAATTGGCAATGTCAAAAGCTGTTGTTCAATAAGATAGAGAATATTCATGATACGACCGGTACGTCCATTGCCATCAGTAAATGGATGAATAGCCTCAAACTGGTAGTGAGCAATAGCCATCTTGATTAATGGGTCGATTCCATCTTCTGCATGAAGAAATTGCTCCCAATTGCTGAGTAAATCACGTATCTGAGATTCTCCCTCTGGCGGCGTATAAATAATCTCACCCGTTGCTTGATTACTAAGCGTTGTACCAGGAACTTTGCGAATATTCATATCAACAGCTTTTAGTCGGCTACAAACTTCAATCGCTGTATTCGTGCATAGTGGCCGTCGAGTTAATTGTATGAACCCTTCATACAGTGCAGTACGGTAGCGTAGTACTTCTTGCGTTGCAGGATCAGCCAGACTGTCTTCTTGTGCATATTGGAACAGTTTGTCTGAAGTCGTAACAAGATTTTCGATTTCTGAGCTGTCTTTTGCTTCCAGCAGTGGCAACAAGTTAATGAGTAACCTCTGATTAGGCAACAATTCACCAACTTGCTTAAGCTCAGCCAGTGCAGCTCTGGCAGGTATACAGGCTTTTAATACTGCTATGGATTCCATCATCTTTATGGTTGGCGGCAATAAGGGAATAGCATTAAAAGGCGCATCGGGCTGCCATGTCATGTTTATATTTCCTATTTTTTTCGACACGTTGCGTGTATATGTTGACGACATCGACACACAAAGATTTCATGTCGATAAAATCGAAAAATTTCGACACGTGTTAGCGATATGTCGATCATGTCGACATATGGAAACCATGTGTCGAAAAAACAAGAAAATATCGACGTGTCATCAACAAACGTCGATATCATGAGCTATTTTTTACACCAAAAAACAGAACTACTCAGCCACTAACCTAATCTTCGCTGCTCTCCACGCCGTAAACAGCGCCAGCAATGGTGCGATAGCAAATAACAGGAATAACCAGTGTGCGGCAGAAGCAGTTCCCGTTACACCACCAGGTTCGTTAAATCCTGAAAGGTTCACCACCATCCCCGCCAATGCGGCACCAAAAGCAGTAGCGAATAGCTGCACGGTTGTAATTGAAGCGCCAGCAATATCTTTATCCCCATCTGACGAAACCTGTAATATGCGAGTGAGTAAATGCGGCCAGCCAAAACCGATACCAAATCCCACCAAAGTCAATGCAATCACAATAGGCATCATTACTTGCCAATGTCCAACTGAAGGCTGTGATAATATCAACGACAGAATCAGCATACCGATTAATACCAATATTGGCCCGCTGATAATTGCCCGACGTATACCCGCTCCACGCCAACCCGCACTGATTATCTCGGCAATTGTCCAACCGGCTGCCATTGCCGCAGCCATATAACCAGAAATTAGCGGTGACTGACCATGCAATATTTGCAGGAAATATGGAACAAATACTTCACTGGTCATGCCAACCACCAATAATGAAATCGTGGCAAATAACACCGCATGAGGTGATCCAAAATGCAATGCGCCATGAGGCAATAGGCGTATAACAGAACGCCGTTCGTGACAAATTAGCAATATTATTAATACTAATGCCAGCATAATTCCTGCAAAATTCAGCTTCACATTTTCGGATGCGCTACCAGCAGAAACCATCAATACTGCTCCCGCTAACAGAACTAGCTGTACCAATGGTAATGCTGTTTTATTCCGCTCCTGAAGTTTACCTTTCGGCAAAGTTAAACAAGTGAAGACCGCATACAACAGCATTATTGGCAGCATGATGCCAAAGGCATAACGCCAGGCATGCATCTCAGCAAAAATACCGCCCACAGCAGGGCCAACTAACGTCGCAACTCCCCACATACCGGATGTCAGAGCCATTGCCCGCGGCCAAAGCGCCTGTTCAAATACCAGATTGATCATGGCATAGGAGAGTGCAAACAGTAGTCCACCGCCAAAGCCTTGAACAGTTCGCCCGATAAGCATTACCCCCATTGTTGGGGCAAGTGCGCATAACAAGCTGCCAAAGAAGAACAATAGCGCAGCAACCAGATAAGCATTACGTGCTCCCTGTGCATTAAGCAGACACGCAGATAATACTGAACCAATAATAGAAGCAACGACGAACAGCGTCGTATTCCAAGCATAAAGGTTCAAACCCCCAATATCCTGTACCACCGAAGGTAAGATAGTGGTGACAATTAAGATATTAATCGCATGTAGTGCAACGCCTAGCGATAAAACCAGAGCACTGGCCGCATTTTTACCGGAGAACAAATCGCTCCAGCGGCTTTCATCGTTTGTTATCACAGTCATTATCCTGCATTAGCATTGAGTTAATATGAGTCTTACGTTAAATTAAACAAGAATTATCTTGGAATAAATTAAGACGGGGAGAGGCAATATGTCAAGAAAATGCTTTGAAAATAGCACAAACATGACACAATCAGTCGGTGAAAAGTTACTGATGTTATTGAAAACCCGTGGTCCTCAACAAGCTTCCGACGCCGGAAAAATACTAGGCACAACCGGGGAAGCTGCCCGGCAACAGTTTGTGAAGTTAGCCAAAGAAGGGCTGGTGGAAGCTATTGCAGAAGCCCGAGGCGTTGGTCGTCCAATACAACTTTGGCACCTGACAGCCGCAGGTCATAATCATTTCCCGGATGCACATGCTGAGCTGACGGTACAATTACTCAACACTATTCGTAAACAGTTAGGTGAGAAAGCAATAGATTTATTGATCGATACTCGCGAGCAGGAAACCCGTATTAATTATCAGCAGGCAATGAATGGGGCAACCAGTCTACAAGAACGAGTCGAACGGCTGGTTGCTATAAGATGCCGTGAAGGTTACATGGCTCAATGGTCATTTACCGAAGACGGCGCTATTTTGCTGGTAGAAAATCATTGCCCAATTTGCGCTGCCGCTGCCACCTGCCAAAGCTTTTGCCGCTCTGAACTCAACGTATTTCGGGATATACTCCAGGCTCAGGTAGAACGCGTGGAGTATATACTCACCAATTCACGGCGCTGCGCTTATCGCATAACTGGCAACATTAAGCCGGATTAAACTGCTCTGCTACTTTCTCTGCTACCTTCTCCGTTAAACATAAAAAACAGCGCGCCAGTCAGTAATATCAATCCACCAGATATCATTAAAAGAGATTGAATATTAATATAGTCAGCAATTGGGCCAAACAGCACCATACCTAATGGCAAAGAGCAGGACAAAGCGATCTGAACTAAACTAAACACCCTGCCCATCATCTCAGGTTCGACTCTTTCCTGAAAAACCGCGGTTATCGGTGCGTTAAAACAAGGTGTTACTATGCCTAAAAAGACGTTGATTACTAGATAAAGCGGGAACCAATAGGCATTACCAAGAGCAATCATAAATATGCCAAAAAACGCGCAAGCAATCGCCGTTATACGCATTTTATTTTTATACTCACTCCAGAAAGAAATCAGCAATCCGCCTAAAACCGCACCGGCACTAAATGTCATTTCATTAACGGCTAAACGCCATGACTCTTCACCAAATGTCCTATTAACTAATAAAGGTGTCAAAAATGCCGCCGGACTAATCAGAAAACAGACACAAATCAGAAAAATCAAAAGATTTCTGATTAATTTATTCTCTTGCAGATAACGGAAACCCGCTAAAATTGCCTGAAATTTATTATCCGGCATGGAATTAGAAACAATTTTGGGAATAGGAATAAACGAAACAATACTAATGCCAATAATGGCAGTCGTTACGTCCACTAAAAAAATATTTTCCATCGAAGTCTGAGAGTACAAAAAACCACTGATAGCTGGAGATGCCAACATCATCAGTGAAGTCAAAGAAGTATTAATACCATTAACCCGCAGTAATTTCTCTTTAGGGACGAGTTGCGGAATAATAGCACTCACTGCCGGTGTCTGGATACCCGTTCCCAATGAACGGACAATCAGCGCCACAAATAACAACTCAATGCTCTTGAATCCAAGCATAAAAGAGATCGCCAAACCAAGCGTGACTAATGCAATTAACGCATCAGAGGCAATACTGAGCAACTTACGGTTATAAGTATCCGCCCAAACACCCGCAAATAAAGAGATCAATACCTGTGGAAGAAATGCACAAAGTACCGAAATAGCCAGCATCTCTCCCGATGAAGTATTTAAGGTGATATACCAGACGATAGAGAACTGGACAATGGAAGAACCTAGCAAAGAAATTGTTTGAGCTGATAAAAATAAAGCCGTTTTGCGTTTCCAACCTGGAAGTGATGCACTCATTTTAACTACGCCCCTTAAAATCTAAGAGGCGTAGTGACTGAAAATAATTATTCAAACACAAACTCCTCTAGTTCTTTTATTGTTGGTGCACCAGCAGCACCAGAACGGTTGACGACAATAGCAGCAACACGATTGCCAAATTCAACAGCATCTCTTAGCGACATTCCCTGCGATAATCCCGCAAGCATGCCACCACTATGAGCATCACCAGCACCGATGGTATCCACCACTTTCACCTTATAAGCAGCAACATATTCTGGATCACGATCAGGCAGACATATCCATGTCCCCTGTGAACCTAACCGACAGATAATAGTGATTTTCCTTTTACTGGAATAACCGCTAGCCTGGACGACAGGATCACCTTCTCCGCACAATATAGCAACTTCATCACGGTTCAGTGTCAGAATAGTCCGGTCAGCAGGCAATGCATCAAGAAAAGTAGAAGCTATTTCTGGTAAACGTGGACCAAAATCCAGCAATAACGTCTGCCCGGATGGTGACGCCAGCAACCAGTCACATAAAATCGCCGTTGATTTACCCGCCATAACATAACCACTGGAGTAGATATACCCTCTTTCCGGCAAAACAATCGAAGAGAGCATTGCCTTACTCCAATCAACCTCACAACCACTCACAGAGACAAAACTTCTTTCTCCGTCCGGTTCAACCATCGCCAAACACCAGCCATTATCAAGAGACGAATTGGTCAATGTAACCTCAAGCCCAAGGTCTTGCATCTCTTTGGTTATCTGCTCTCCCCAGCATCCGTTACCAACCGGTATACCATTAATCACCGGGATTTGCAGGCGAACCAAAGCCCGAGCAACATTGAAGCCAGAACCACCAATCTGTCGATCAATTTCTTTAGCTTCCTGATCTGCTCCACTACGGGGAAGCCTCGGTAAACTAAGAACAATATCTCCCGCCGCCGCACCAATTACAGTAATCGGTAGTAAACCCGCCATCAGGCTCTCCTCCTACCGGCCCAAATATCAGCCATAATCCCATCAAATTGGAAAAGAAACAGATATACCCGTTATCTTTCAAGTTGCCTCTTTGTTGGCTGCACTCACTCACCTCGGTCACATCGTTCTCTATGCTCCCGGGGATTCGCTCCCTTGCCGTCGCGATGCATCTTGAAATCCATAGGGTATAAATCGCTTAGGAAAGAAAACTTGCAGCAATTATTGCTGAATTCATATATATAAGAAGTATTTATACTTTAACATTAATCGGGTTCAATGAAAGTCAACCTGTATCAATTATGTGATACCAACGTGATTGATATCAAATTTATCGGTCATAGAACGATGACAATCCCCGTGTGAAATAATGACACATAACCATTGTTATCAAGATATATGAAAGCTCATAGAAAAAGTTGATTAACTCATAAAATTAGCATCATGAAGAAGCCAAGTATCTCAATATTATAAAAAGTTATTTAATCGATGAAAATATTCGCATTTTTCCATCCGACCGTATTTAAATATGGAATGTAGTCAAAAGATAATATTTTTATCTAATTACTTCCCAAGCACACTTTTATAATAAACAACGGCAAGTAAAATAGCCTTATAGGGACAAACAGTGAGTCGATTTTATTGTATTTTCAGTGTAAGATAAATATTTTTCATGATAAATAAAAACTTAAGTTAAGCAATTAATCATAAATATAAAATTTATTTGATCGGTTCTTATTAACGATTAATTAAATAATAATATTTATATCCATAGATATTATTAATGAAGAACTTATCAATCTTATAAATTATCTTTACAGGAAATCCTACTTTGAAAAAACACATCATTATTCAATCCGCAAAACAACGACCTGATTTGAAAGGCGACGCTGGTGAGATTCTTTACAAATACTGGCCTTTATTCATGCAGAATTCTTCAGCAGATGATGAATACTGGGATGAATTATTCGAGCCAGATTTCAGCCAATTCCAACAATTTGCTATTTTGCAGCAAGGAGAAGAGCAGGAATTAATTGGCACTGCTCATTCAGTGCCTTTCCCTTGGGAAAACGCTTCATTAGAGCAACTGCCGGATAATGCTTGGGATGAAGTTTTTCGCAGAGGTATAGCTGCTCGAGGAAAAGCCGTAAAAAAAATGTTGTCGGCACTGTCGGTAACGATATCTCCTGAATTTCGCGGCAAGAATTTACCAGCATTACTTATTGGCAGCTTAAAGCAAGCGGCTATTGATGCCGGGATGGAAGGGTTAGTTGTTCCTGTCAGGCCGACGTTGAAACAAAATTATCCATTGCAGGATTTTGTACAATACTGTGGATGGAAAAATGACAACAATGAACCTTTTGATCCCTGGATTCGGACACATTGGCGCCTGGGAGCAAAGATTATTCGACCTGCTATGCACTCAATGTGTATAAATGACACGCTCAATCAATGGCAAGAATGGACAGGAATGAAATTTCCGCAAAGTGGGCAGTATATTATTCCTGGAGGTTTAGTACCGCTAGAGGTGGATATACAACAACAAATGGGTTATTACATTGAGCCCAACTTATGGATGTTTCACAACTTGTATGAGTGATTTAGTATTATTGCTATAACCTCTGTTGATTAAGATGAAAATTTATTTTCATCTTAATCACCATAGGGAATACGAGTGTTCTTGATATTGCATATTTTTGTCTCATTTAACTTATTAATCTCTCAGCATGGGTATAAATCGTCGCTTTACCGGGTTTACAAAAACCAACCAAGGTTAAATGACATCGGTCAGCAATTTCTACCGCCAACGAAGTTGCTGCTGAAACAGCAAACAAAATTTCAACGCCACAGATGGCTGATTTTTGTACCATCTCATAACTGGCACGGCTGGATACCATAGCAGCACCTTGCTGCCAGCCTGTTTTTGCCTTCATGCCTAACATTTTATCCAGTGCAACGTGACGACCTACATCCTCACATCCCCCCAATAATTTACCTTCTGGATTGATCCAACTTGCGGCATGAGTGCAACCTGTCAATGCACCAATATCTTGGACGTTAGTCAGTTGAGAGAGAGCATAATCAAGGTGGTTTAATGAAAAGGTTTGAGTGAAAGGCAGTGGGGGAATCGGGCGAAAAATATCAGCAAGTTGTTCTGCTCCGCAGATGCCACAACCTGTTCGTCCAGCCAGATTACGCCTGCGTTCCTGCAAACCGGCAAAACGACGGCTAGAAAGTTCTATTTGCAACTCAATGCCGCCGTTACAATTAGGAATAATATCAATGCCGCGAATCTCGTGTTGAGATTCAATGATGCTTTCAGAGAGCGAAAACCCAATAGCGAAATATTCGAGATCTTTAGGACTTGCCATCATTACGACATGCGAAATACCGTTGTAAACTAAAGCAACAGGAACTTCTTCTGCCATCCAATCAGCTTTTAATATGTCAGGATGGTGTTTTTGTTGCACGTTCGTTCGTTTTACCCCCTCAATCACACCAAATGGTAACAACTTCTCTGATTTTACGTTATACATTAGATGAATTCCTAATAGTGTTACGACACAATAATTGTGTGGAAAAAAGAGTCTATACTATTTGTCAGGCAATAAATCTGATCCCGCTACGGAAAGTGGTTTTAATAAGAAAGAACGCATTTGAAATTTTTCCCATTATGGAATGGACACTGTTTAAGACAATGTGAGTGAGGAGATTCCCATGCAAGTCAGCAGAAGGCAGTTCTTTAAGATCTGCGCTGGCGGTATGGCAGGTACGACGGTAGCAGCGTTGGGCTTTGCGCCAACCGCAGCCCTTGCACAAACACGTAACTATAAATTGTTGCGTGCACGTGAAACCCGAAATACCTGTACATACTGTTCTGTCGGTTGTGGGCTGTTGATGTACAGCCTTGGCGATGGCGCAAAAAATGCAAAAGCAACTATTTTCCATATTGAAGGTGATCCTGATCATCCAGTAAACCGCGGTGCGCTTTGCCCCAAAGGAGCTGGCTTGATTGATTTTATTCATAGCGAAAGCCGTCTGAAATATCCAGAATATCGGGCAGCGGGTTCCGACAAATGGCAACGTATTACTTGGGATGAGGCATTTGATCGCATCGCTAAGTTAATGAAGGCAGACCGTGATGCCAATTTCATTAAAACCAATCAAGAAGGCGTGACAGTCAATCGCTGGCTGACAACAGGTATGCTGTGTGCATCTGCTTCCAGTAACGAAACAGGTTATCTATCGCAAAAATTTAGTCGCGCTCTCGGCATGCTGGCCGTAGACAACCAAGCACGTGTCTGACACGGACCAACGGTAGCAAGTCTTGCTCCAACATTTGGTCGCGGTGCGATGACCAACCATTGGGTTGATATTAAGAACGCGAATCTGATCGTCGTTATGGGGGGTAACGCTGCCGAAGCGCACCCTGTGGGATTCCGTTGGGCAATGGAAGCGAAAATCCACAATAACGCTAAGTTAATCGTGATTGATCCACGTTTTACCCGTACAGCATCTGTAGCGGATTTCTATACTCCAATCCGTTCTGGTACTGATATTGCCTTCTTATCCGGTGTAATTTTATACCTGCTGACCAACGATAAGATAAATCATGAATATGTTGAGGCGTATACCAACGCCAGTCTGATCGTGCGTGAAGATTACTCGTTCGATGATGGCCTGTTCAGCGGTTACGATGCAGAAAAACGTCAATATGACAAAACCAGTTGGAACTATGCGCTGGATGAAAACGGCTTTGCCCAACGTGATATCACCCTTAAGCACCCACGTTGCGTATGGAATCTGTTAAAAGAGCATGTTAGCCGTTATACGCCCGATGTCGTCAGTAATATTTGCGGTACGCCAAAAGAGGATTTCCTGAAAGTCTGTGAATATATTGCAGAAACTTGTGTTAAGGATAAGACCGCTTCTTTCCTGTACGCGCTGGGTTGGACTCAACACTCAGTTGGCGCACAGAACATCCGAACTATGGCAATGATCCAGCTACTGTTGGGCAACATGGGTATGGCGGGCGGCGGTGTTAATGCATTGCGCGGTCACTCGAATATTCAGGGATTGACTGATTTGGGGTTATTGTCGCAAAGCTTGCCGGGATACCTGACACTTCCCTCAGAGAAACAGGCTGATCTGCAAACTTATCTCCAGGCAAATACGCCAAAACCTATGCGGCCGGGTCAGGTTAACTATTGGGGTAACTACCCAAAATTCTTTATCAGCCTGATGAAGAGTTTCTACGGTGATAACGCTCGTAAAGATAACGACTGGGGTTTTGACTGGTTGCCGAAGTGGGACAAGGGTTATGACGTTCTGCAATTTTTTGACATGATGTCGAAAGGTGAAGTGAATGGCTATATTTGCCAAGGCTTTAACCCGGTAGCTTCTTTTCCGAATAAAAACAAAGTTGTTGATGCCCTGTCGAAATTGAAATTCCTGATCACTATCGATCCGCTTAATACTGAAACTTCAACTTTCTGGCAGAACCACGGTGAATTTAACGACGTCGATTCATCCAAAATTCAGACAGAAGTTTTCCGCCTGCCGTGTTGCTGCTTTGCCGAAGAAAATGGTTCAATTGTTAACTCTGGTCGCTGGTTGCAATGGCACTGGAAAGGTGCCGATGCGCCGGGAGAAGCTATCGGTGATGGCGAGATCCTTTCCGGTATCTTCAAACGCATGCGGGATATGTACCGCATTGAAGGCGGTGCATCGCCAGAACCGCTGCTGAACATGACCTGGGATTATTTCAACCCGGACAGCCCCACATCGGAAGAGGTAGCCCAAGAGAGTAATGGTCAGGCACTGGTTGATCTCATTGACGCTGGTGGCAACATCATAGTGAAACAAGGTCAGCAATTAACCTCTTTCGCGCAGCTACGTGATGATGGTACTACCGCTAGTGGTTGTTGGATTTTTGCTGGAAGCTGGACGCCGGAAGGTAACCAGATGGCTCGTCGTGATAACTCTGATCCATCAGGATTAGGCAATACGCTAGGTTGGGCATGGGCATGGCCGTTAAATCGTCGTATTTTGTACAATCGTGCATCGGCTGATCCTCGGGGCAAACCTTGGGATGCGAAACGTCAGTTACTGACGTGGGATGGTATTAAGTGGGGTGGCATCGATACTGCTGATTACAGCGTAGCAGCGCCGGAAACGGATGTTGGTCCATTTATCATGCAACCGGAAGGTATGGCTCGTCTGTTCGCTATTGATAAGATGGCGGAAGGGCCATTCCCTGAACACTATGAACCCTTTGAAACGCCATTAGGGACCAATCCGTTGCATCCCAATGTGGTATCCAACCCGGCTGCCCGCGTGTTCAAGAGCGACTTTGAAGCGATGGGTAAGGCAGATAAATTCCCTTATGTAGGAACCACTTACCGCTTGACAGAGCATTTCCACTATTGGACAAAACATGCATTGTTGAACTCGATTATCCAACCTGAACAGTTTGTGGAAATCGGTGAAAAACTGGCAGAAAAGAAAGGCATCAAACACGGTGATACCGTCAAAGTTAGCTCTAATCGTGGTTACATCAAAGCGAAAGCGGTTGTCACCAAACGTATTCGTACCCTGAATGTACACGGTCGTGAAGTGGATACTATCGGTATTCCCATTCATTGGGGCTTTGAAGGGGCTGCGAAGAAAGGCTTCATTGCCAATACGTTGACACCATTTGTTGGTGATGCGAACACACAAACGCCTGAGTTCAAAGCATTCCTGGTTAATATAGAAAAGGTGTAAGGGAGAAATCATGTCATTGCAAACTCAAGACATCATTCGCCGCTCTGCCACAAATTCTTTTACTCCTGCACCACGGGTGCGGGATGACCAAGAGGGCGTCGCGAAACTGATTGATGTGACAACCTGTATCGGTTGTAAAGCTTGTCAGGTGGCCTGTTCTGAATGGAACGACATCCGTGATGAAATCGGTCATAACGTTGGCGTTTATGATAACCCGGCTGATTTAACCGCTAAATCATGGACCGTGATGCGCTTTTCGGAGGTTGAAGAGAACGGCAAACTGGAATGGCTGATCCGTAAAGATGGTTGTATGCACTGTGCTGATCCAGGTTGCTTGAAAGCTTGTCCAGCCGAAGGAGCGATTATCCAGTATGCAAACGGGATTGTCGATTTCCAGTCGGAACATTGTATCGGCTGTGGCTACTGCATCGCCGGTTGTCCATTCAACGTGCCGCGGATCAACAAAGAAGACAATCGGGTATATAAATGCACTCTGTGTGTTGACCGCGTTAACGTCGGTCAGGAACCTGCCTGTGTGAAAACTTGTCCGACTGGCGCCATACATTTTGGCAGCAAAAAAGCCATGAAGGATTTGGCGGCTGAACGGGTGAGTGAATTGAAAGGCCGCGGTTATGAGAATGCGGGCTTGTACGATCCTGAAGGTGTTGGTGGCACCCATGTAATGTATGTACTGCACCATGCTAACAAACCACAGCTATATCATGGCCTACCGGACAATCCCGCGATCAGTCCGACCGTCACTTTCTGGAAAGGTATTTGGAAGCCGCTGGCCGCAGTAGGATTTGCAGCCACATTCGCTGCCAGCCTCTTCCATTACGTGGGTATTGGTCCGAACCGGGTAACAGAAGAAGACGAAGAAAATGCGCATCGTGATGCAGAGTCTTCACCGAAGTCAGCTAATGGGGAGGAACCGCGATGAAAGGTAAGAAAGATATTATTATCCGTCACTCACCCGTTGAGCGAATAAACCACTGGGCGGTGGTACTCTGTTTTTTATTTACCGCCATTAGTGGATTAGGATTCTTTTTCCCCTCGTTTAACTGGCTGATGAATATCTTCGGTACGCCTCAATTGTCGCGGATTTTGCATCCATTTATGGGTTCCGTGATGTTTATTTTATTTATCTTTATGTTTTTCAGATATTTTAAACATAATTTTATCGACAAAGATGACATTGTATGGCTGAAAAACATCCATAAGATTATAAAAAATGAAGAAGCGGGCGATATTGGTCAATATAACTTAGGTCAGAAAGGGGTATATTGGTCTATCAGTATTTGCCTGATATTACTCGTTGTCAGTGGTGTTGTTATTTGGCGACCCTATTTTGCTGATTTCTTCTCTATTCCAATAATTCGAATTGCACTGCTAATCCATTCAATGTCAGCTATTGGTTTAATCCTGACAATTATGGTTCACGCTTATGCCGCATTCTGGGTGAAAGGATCTTTCCGGGCAATGGTTGAAGGTTGGGTAACCCGTGGTTGGGCGAAGAAACATCACCCACGTTGGTATCGTGAAGTGATGAAACAGGAACAACAAGAAGAGAAACGTTAATGCGTTTCGAATATAATCATAAGCGGGATAGTCATATCCTGCTTATGATTCATTAAGTGCGAATAATGCAAGGAATAATGAGATATTAGGTTTATATCCGTTATCTTTCAAGTTGCCTCTTTGTTGGATTCGCTTCGTTGCCGTCGCAATGCATCTTGAAATCCATAGGGTATAGTGTATTTTTATTTAAATTATTTTTTATCATAAATTTTTAAATTCAATTCACTTTCTATTTTAATCTATCTATTTCTTTGATATAAAATAAAGCATCAAAAAACTTGATGCTTTATTATATATATTAATTCCTCAAAGACACAATATCCATATAATCATCTTTAGGAATAATCTGTAATTCCTACAATTTATTTTATCTGTAATTTGATAAATGAATATGGTGAATATGATTGATCTACAAGTTTAGTCTCTTGAACGACAAACCCAGCCTGGTTAGCCAGATTTTCGAATTCAGCAAAACTACGTTCTTTCCCTGAAAATAACACATCCATTAATATATCAAAAGATCTAGAAAATTCCGGCTCTTTCACCATATTTATCAATAATAAAGATGAGTTTTTATCCATGATTTTGCGGAAATTCTCCAAAATAAGTATTGAGTCACTATCGGACCAATTATGGAGAATATTTTTTAAAATATATAAATCATAACCCGATGGAATTGACTTTAGAAAATCTCCATTGATAAACTCTATATTGTCAGAAACGGGAAGTTCATTATATCTATCCAATACAGCGTAATGTTTTCCTGTTATCTTTTCACTAATTCTTGCTAAAAGCTGCCCTTCTCCCCCACCAACATCTAATATTCTATTATGCTGACTAAAATCATAAATACCAAGTAACTTCTCAACAATTAAATTTGAGACTCTTGTCATTAAAGCATCAAAATTTGATTTGAGAAATTTGTTATCATCCGAATATTCGAAGAATGGTTTGCCATGTGCCATTTCAAATGCCGATTTGCCCTCATCTTCAAATAAGGATTTTCCATACATTAACCAAGCATCACAGTAATATGAACAAATTTCAAGCTTTATCATGAATGTCTCAAAACTTTCAGGATCGGCAAACACCTGGCACTCATCAGAAAGCCTAAATTTGTTATCGTTATTAATCAGTACCCCCATTTCAACTAAGAAATCACATAATCGACTAAACCGAGCATAATTAACACCAGATTTACGTGAAAGCTCGCTTATATCGACATACATTCCATCTTTAAAGTGAGTAGATAATCCGGTATCAACAAAAGCATGAATTGCAGCTGATCTTCTATTTGATGCAATCAGTTCAGTTAGCATTGAACCATCCTTTATATCTGTATATTATGAAGAAATTAAGTATTTTATCAAAAACCCAAGAAATACCATGATGATAGATTGGATATCCTGACAACCCATTTGAACTAAAATGTAATTATTAGCTTCGTTATCTTTTCATGAAAAGATTCAATTCATCTTACTTCCGCATTTTTGACAGTAAGTTGTTAACTATCAGATTATATTAAATTTGATAAAAAAAAATGACAAAGATCACAATTAACTCTTCTCATAATCCTTAAAAATTAAATATAAGAAAATAACGTGGTGTATATATTGCCATTTACATTCATTTATAAAAGAAATGATAATTATAAAACCTGAAAAATTACAGGGTATTTTTTAATGTACTACTTCTGCAACAGGAAAATAAACATCAACCAATTGCTTTCCAAAAATCATCAATTAAGGGTAGTCATATCCTACCTATTGCTAATTAATTTTAAAAAACTTCAATATTTAAAATATAATATCCATGAAAATTATATTTATTTTAACATCTATATATTTATATAATATAAGATAAAAATATGGCATCAGATATTCTGATGCCATATTTATTATATCTATTTTCAGAGAAACAATATCCATATGATTATCTTTGTGAAACTCCATGATTATCTATAATTTATTTTACCCCTAGCTCAATAATTGCATATTTCTCATTTATATCTTTAATACCTTTAACGATAAATCCTGCTTGGTGAGCTAAATCTTCTAATTCATCCAAATAACGCTCTTTTCCTAATAATAGTACATCCATTAATATATCCGTAGAGTCAATTATTTCTAATCGTAATTTTTTCACTGTGCTTATCAATAAAACCGTTGCATTATCATCCATAGCTTTTCGACAGCTCTGTAAAATTAATACTGCGTTATTATCAGACCAATTATGGATAATATTTTTTAAAATATATAAATCATAACCGGATGGAACCGATTTAAAAAAATCTCCGTTTATAAATTCAATATCTTCAAAAACGGGAGTTTCATTATATCTGTCCAATACAGCGTAATGTTTTCCTTTTAATTTTTCATTCATTCTTATTAAAAGCTTTCCTTCTCCTCCTCCAACATCTAATATTCTGTTGTATTGACTAAAATCATAAATATCGAGTATTCTCTCTATTATTTTATCCGAGTTTTTTGACATAAAAGAGTCAAAATTTGATCTGAACAATTCATGATTATCCAAATATTCAAAGAATGGTTTTCCATGCGCCATTTCAAATGCCGTTTTACTATTATTCTCATACAATGATTTTGAATACATTGACCAAGCGTTCCAGTATTCTGGGCTAACTTCACACCTTATCATTAATGACTCCATACTTTCAGGATCAGCAAGCGCACTGCATTCCTCAGAAAGTGCAACCCCTTCATTGCTACTAACCAATACCCCTATTTTGATTAAATATTCACATAACCGGCTAAAACGAGAATGATCAAGACCATATTGATGGGAAAGCTCGCTGATATTTACACAGGCCCCATCTTTAAAGTGAACAGACAAACCCATATCAACAAAAGCATAAATTGCGGTTGATTTTCTACATGATGTAATAAGATCGATTAGCATAGCGTTATCCTTTATACCCGTTATCTTTCAAGCTGCCTCTTTGTTGGCTGCGCTCACTCACCCCAGTCACATAGTTATCTATGTTCCCGGGGATTCGCTCCCTTGCTGTCGCGAAACAACTTGAAATCCAAATGAAATGTTTTATCTAAAACGCTGGAAATACCGTGACGATTGATTAAGTATCTTAACAACATTATTTTTACCAAATTGTGACTATCAGTTTTGTTACTTTTTCCTCATGAAAAAATTATAATTTTCATCTCCATACTTGCCAAGTAGTTAAATCAATTTGATTATCCATTTTCAAGTGTAAATTATTATACTATATTAAATTCAATAAAAATAAATGATAAAGATCACAATTAATTCTTTGCCGGATGTTTGAAAATAAGACAAGGAGATATAACTTAATTTGACTATTTTCGCCATTAAACCAATATTATTATGGAATTTAAATTCACATTCTATTTCAACATTTTATTGATACGAAATAAAAGTATGGCATCAAATATTTTAATGCCATACTTAATTATAGATTTATCAGACATACAATATCCATATCATTATATTTGGTTAAGATCCCTATTATCTATAATTTATCTTACTCCTAGTTGGATAATTGAAAATGATTCATTGACATCTTTAACATCTTGAATGATCAACCCTGCCTGGTTAGCTAAATACTCAAATTCCGTTAAGCTACGTTCTTTCCCTAAAGATGTCATATCCATTATCATATCTAAAGATTTCATTGCACTAGATTGTGGTTTTTTCATTGAAGTTATTAATAAAATAGTTGAATTATTATGCATTGCCTTGCGGCAATTTTCTAAGATGAGTATTGATTCACTATCAGACCAATCATGAATAATATTCTTTAGGATATATAAATCGTAACCTGATGGAATTGATTCAAAAAAATCTCCATCTATAAAATCTATATTTTCGTGAGCATGAATTTTATTATATCTATCTAACACAGCATAATGTTTTCCTTTTACCTTTTCACTTATTTTTATCAGAAGATCCCCTTTACCTCCTCCAACATCTAATATTTTATCGTGTTGACTAAAATCATAAATATCAAATAAATTTTCAATCATTCTATCCGATTCTCTTGACATTAAAGAATCAAATTTTGATCTGAGCAATTTATTGCTATCCAAATGTTCAAAGAATGGTTTTCCATACGCTATTTCAAATGCCGATTTACCATTATTTTTAAGCAAGGATTTTGGATACATTAACCAAGCGTTCCAGAAATCTGAGTCAAATTCCCACTTTATTATTAACGATTCTATACTTTCAGGATCGGCAAGCGCACTGCATTCATCAGAAAGCGCAACTTTACCATTGCTGCTAACCAATACTCCGATTTCAATTAATAAATCACATAATATATTAAGTCGCGAATAGTCAATACCATATTGACTAGCAAGTTCATTGATATCCATACAGGCTCCGTTTTTAAAACGAACAGACAAACCTGTATCAACAAAAGTATAAATGGCAATTGATTTTTTATATGATTCAATAAGTTCAATTAGCATTGGTTATCCTTTATATTTATATTTATATTATAAAAAAATGAATTATTTTATCTAAAAATCAGAAACACCATGATAATTAATTAGGTATTCTGACAACTAAAATGTAATCATTAACTTTATTATCTTTTCTCGTGATATAATAAAGATATTATTCTCCTTATTTTATAAATTATTAACTTACCTTGATTATGCATTTTAGAGATTCAAATTGTTCCTTATCAGACTATATTAAATATAATAGAAAGAAATGATGAAGATTACAATTAACTCTTCTTAGGCATTTTAAAAAAAATGATTTAATCTATTTATTTTTTTCTACTTAAATAATTTTCACCCCCAGAGAATAAATCTAATCTCCATTTTAATACCTATACATTTTATTAATATAAAACAAGCATGGCGCCAAATATCTTGACACCATGCTTGTTACATATTCTTTCAGAGAAGCAATATCCATATAATTATCTTTACGTTATTTTATTCCCAATTGGATAATTGAAGATAATTCATCAATATCCTTAACATCTTGAATAACTAATCCTGCTTGGTTGGCCAGACGTTCGAATTCCGTCAAATAACGTTCTTTTCCTGAAAATAGTGCATCCATTAACATGTCTACATATATCGCTGCTTTAGATTGTGGTTTTTTCATATAATTTATCAATAAAATCTTTGAATCATTATCCATTGCCTTACGGCAATTTTCTAAAATTAATACTGCTTTATCATCAGGCCAATCGTGGAGAATATTCTTTAAAATATATAAATCATAACCTGATGGAATTGATTTTAGAAAATCTCCATTCATAAAATATATATTATCCAAAACAGGAATTTCATCATATCTATCTAATACAGCGTAATATTTTCCTTTTACCTTCTCACTGATTCTTACCAGAAGATTTCCCTCACCCCCTCCGACATCTAATATTCTGTTGTATTGATTAAAATCATAAATATCAAGCAGCTTTTCAATGATTTTATCTGAGCCTTTTGACATTGAAGAATCAAAATTTGATTTGAGTAATTTATTACTAGCCAAATGTTCAAAGAATGATTTTCCATGCATTATTTCAAATGCTGGTTTTCCATCATTTTCAAGTAAAGATCTTGAATACATTGACCAAGCATTCCAACAATCTGGACTCAGCTCCCATTTTACAATTAATGACTCCATACTCTCAGGATCAGCAAGCGCACTGCATTCTTCAGAAAGAGTGACTTTATGGCCGTGATTAACCAATATCCCAACTTCAATTAAGAAATCGCATAATCGTTCAAGTCGGGAATAATCAATACCACACTGACGGGAAAGTTCATCTATATCTACATAAGCTCCATTTTTAAAATGAATAGATAAGCCTGTATCAACAAAAGCGTAGATTGCGGCTGATTTTCTATACGATGTAATAAGTTCGGCTAGCATTGAGTTATCCTTATGTCTTTATCTTATAAAAAGATGAAGTATTTTATCTAAAATGCATGAAATACCATGATAATTAATTGGGTACTCCAACAACTAATATGTGATTATTAGCTTTGTTACCTTTTCTTGTTGAAATAATAAAGATTTAATTCTCCTTATTTTCACATTGTTCAACTTACTTTAATAACGCATTTTTAGGAACAGAATTGTTAACTACCAGACTATATTAAATTAGACAAAAAGGAATGACAAAGATCACAATTAACTCTTCTCATAAACTTCAAAAATAAAATATAATTATTAATCGTTTTTACCGTCAGAGAGTAATTTTGCTATATATATTTCATTAATATAAAATAAAAGTTGGCACCAAATATATTGATGCCATATATTTTACATAAATATTTCCCAACGATGGGATATATTTATTTTATCCCTAATTCGATAAGTGAAAACATTTCATCTAAATCTTTAGAAGATCGAACGACGAGTCCCGCCTGATTAGCTAGATGTTCGAATTCACTAAAATAACGCTCTTTCCCTAAATATAGCATATCCATTAATAAATCGACAGATTTAACTATTGGGGATTTTTGTTTTTTCATTAAGGTTATTACCAGGATATTTGCATTATCATCCATCATTTCTCGGCAATTCTTCAAAAGGGATATTGCATCATTATCAGGCCAGTTATGGAGGACATTCTTTAAAATATATAAATCATAACCTGACGGAATTGACTCAAAAAAATCGCCATTTATGAAATCTATACCCTCATAAATAGGAATTTCATTATATCTATCCAATACAGCATAATCTTTTCCTTTGAATTTTTCACTGACTCTGATTAAAAGCTCTCCGTCTCCCCCCCCCAGATCCAATATTCTGTTATATTTATTAAAATCATAAATAACAAGCAATTCTTTAATTATTTTATTTGTATATTTTGACATTAAAGCGTCAAAATTTGATTTTAGCACTTTATCACTATCCCAAATCTCATAGAATGATTTTCCATGCGCCATATCAAATGCCGGTTTACCATTGTTTTCCAGTAAGGATTTTGGGTACATTAACCAAGAATCCCAATGTTCTCGATTGATTTCATATTTTATTGTCAAGAATTCAAAACTATCAGGATCAGCAAGTGCGCTGCATTCCTCAGAAAGTGCAACCCCATCGTTGCCGCTAACCAATACGCCTATTTCAGTTAAGAAATCACATAGTCGATTAAGTCTAGAATAATCAATACCATATTGATCAGCAAGTTTGTTAATATCTACATAGGTTCCATTTTTAAAGTGAATAGATAAACCAGCTTCAACAAAAGTGTAAATTGCGGCTGTTTTTCTATATGACGTAATGAGATTGATTAGCATTGAATTACCCTTTCTGTATTTTTAAATGAGGTTATTATATAAAATATAGATAGTACCACTATAACTAACTATATATTTTTGAAACGCATTTAAACCAAAATACAATTATTAACTTTGCTATATTTTCCTTATGAGGCAATGAAAACTTAACTCTCTTTTTACAATTAATTATTCACTTTAATTATATGCTTTTAGGTGTGAGTCAATTAATCATTAGACCATATTAAATATAATAGAAAGGAATGTTAAAAATCACAATTAACTCTTTTTAGGGATTTTTAAGATTAAATTGAAAGAAATTTCTTAATAATATTTTTCTTTCAGAAAAATTTACACAAAGAATGAATGGTTATGCAAAAATTCGCAATCATTTCATGAATATATTGGTCATCATTGACTACATCATTTCCAGTATTATCTCTGTAGCTCAGAAACCACTTTTGATCTATGCTGAGCACTAAGAACAAGCTTAAGATTATTATTAACCTGAAAGCCCCTAAAGCAGATAGCAGGAAGATAGAACTTAATGAGTATTCGCATCGTTCCTAAAGAACAACTAAGCAAAGATCGCATCAATGAAAAAGCAGCAGATTATATCCCACCACTGCTTTTCGCTAATCTAAGAAACCTTTATCAACGTCGGGCAGAGCGCTTGCAGCAACTGGCAGAAGAGAGCCCGTTCGTTGAGTATCTTAACTTTTCAGCACAAGTTGCCCAAGCTCAGCAAAAAGCGTTGCATGATAATCCATTGCAAATGGAGATAACGGATATCTTAGAAAAATCTGTCATTGAAGGTAAACCACCTCTGGATTGCAAAACCTTCCAACGCACTGAACACTGGCAAAAATTGCTTCACTCTCTGATAGCAGAATTATTACCGGATGAGTCGGAACATGTTAATGCCGCTCTGGATAATCTAACAAAGGCGTCGGAACAGGAGCTGGAACAGATGGCCGATGCTCTGTTGAAAAATGAATTCAGTAAGGTCAGCCCTGAAAAAGCGCTTTTTATCTGGGCGGCACTCTCCCTCTATTGGGCACAAATGGCAAATCAAATCCCAGGAAAAGCGAGAGCAGAATATGGTGAACATCGTCAGTTTTGCCCGGTTTGCAACAGTATGCCAGTCTTGAGTGTGGTTCAGATTGGCACAACCAACGGACTGCGTTATTTACATTGTAGTTTGTGTGAAAGTGAATGGCATGTGGTACGGGTAAAATGCAGTAATTGCGAACAGACTCGCGATCTTAATTATTGGTCGTTGGATAGCGAACAAGCCGCCGTGAAAGCGGAAAGTTGCGGCGATTGTGGGAGTTATTTGAAAATTCTCTATCAGGAGAAAGATCCGAAAGTTGAGGCCATTGCTGATGATTTAGCTTCACTGATCCTTGATGCCAAAATGGAAGAGGAAGGTTTTGCCCGTAGTAGCATCAATCCGTTTTTGTTCCCAAATGAGTAATAGTGAGTTGACGGAATTGCCATGACATATAAACCGAGCCTGTTGTACAGCCAGCTCCCCGCCATTGATCGTCTATTGCATGAGCCACAAATAACACTATTCGTGGAACAATATGGACAGACGCTGGTAACTGCAACATTAAGAGGAATGCAGGAGCAGGCCAGAATCTATATCAAGCAGTATCAGGCACTGCCTGATTGGTGTGATAACTGGGCCTTGGCGCTTAGTCAGCAACTGGAACAGAAACAAACTTTAGCTTTAAAGCCGGTATTCAATCTCAGTGGTACGGTGATCCATACCAATCTTGGTCGAGCATTAATGGCAGAATCGGCTATTGAGGCTGTAACACAAGCGATGCGTTCACCCGTAACATTGGAATATTCCCTCAATAGCGCCGGGCGTGGGCACCGTGACCACGCTTTGGCGGATTTACTGCGAGAATTAACCGGGGCGGAAGATGCCTGTATCGTTAATAATAATGCAGCAGCCGTGCTGTTATTACTGGCAACCGTGGCATCCGGTAAGCAAGTTGTGGTTTCTCGCGGCGAATTAGTGGAAATTGGCGGCGCATTCCGTATTCCTGATGTGATGGTTCAGGCAGGATGCCGATTAGTTGAAGTCGGCACAACGAACCGCACTCACCTGAAAGATTATCGGCAAGCGATTAATGAAGAGACCGCTCTCCTCATGAAAGTGCATGCCAGTAACTACAATATTGACGGTTTTACCGCGGAAGTGTCTGGCCGTGAATTGGCCACTCTGGGAATAGCCTCGCAAATTCCTACTGCCATTGATCTGGGCAGTGGTTCCATGATCAATATGGCGCAATATGGATTGCCAGCCGAACCTATGCCTCAAGATTATCTGAATCAGGGCATCGATCTGGTCACTTTCTCTGGTGATAAATTACTGGGGGGACCACAAGCTGGCATTATTCTTGGCAAGAAACACTGGATAGAAGCCATTCAGCGTCATCCGCTGAAACGGGCTTTGCGGGCAGATAAGATGACGCTGGCCGCTTTGGAAGCCACATTGCGGTTATATCAGCGCCCCGAACAACTTTGCCAGCAGTTACCAACGTTACGTTTATTAACCCGCTCACAACAACAAGTGCATGATATGGCACAACGGTTATTACCTCAGCTTCAAACGCGTTACGGTGACCAGTTTATTGTTCGTGACGAACAATGTTATTCACAGATTGGCAGTGGCTCACTGCCGGTTGATCGTCTGCCAAGTTGGGCTTTGACTTTCGCCGCTATTGATGGTCAGGGGAGCTCGTTGGAACGGTTGGCCCGGCGCTGGCGTGGATTAACCAAACCCGTTATTGGTCGTATCTCCGACGGGCGTTTGTGGCTGGATTTACGTTGTCTTGAAGATGAAAAAGCGCTATTGCAGGCACTATTGCTGTAATTATTTGAAATAGAATAATTTTCTGAAACTATTATGATTTTTGCCACCGCGGGCCATGTTGATCATGGTAAAACCACACTTATCCAAGCGATTACCGGCGTTAATACCGCCCATTTGCCGGAAGAGAAAAAGCGCGGGATGACCATTGATTTGGGTTATGCCTATTGGCCGCAACCGGATGGATCTTCGGTTGGTTTTATTGATGTACCCGGACATGAAAAATTCCTCGCCAATATGTTGGCAGGGATAGGGGGTATCAATCATGTTTTATTGGTGGTTGCCTGTGACGACGGGGTAATGGCTCAAACAAGAGAACATTTAGCTATTCTGCGTTTGATCGGCTGCCCAGCCATAACCGTTGCACTCACTAAAGCAGATCGAGTGGAATCACAACAAATAGTTGAAGTCCGCCAGCAAATTGAACATGAGCTGGCAACGCAGGGTTGGAACGAATTCCCTCTGTTTGTAACGACTGCGACAGACGAAGAAAGTATTGTCCCTTTGAGGCAACATTTGTTGCAGTTACATCAGCAAAATAAGCAGCATGAAAAATTACATCAACGTTTTCGTCTGGCGATAGATCGCGCTTTCAGTGTAAAAGGAGCGGGTCTGGTAGTAACGGGAACAGCATTAGCTGGTCAGGTCAGCGTGGGCGATATCCTCTGGCTGACCGGTCGGGATCAACAAGTCAGAGTACGTGGCTTGCATGCTCAGAATCAACAGGCCAATACGGCTCAGGCCGGACAACGTATTGCCCTGAATATTACTGGCGATGTGAGTAAAGAACAGGTTTCCCGTGGTGATTGGCTGCTTTCCCACAAACCCTTTGAACATGTAGAAAAGGTATTGGTGGAAGTAGAAACTGATGAACCTTTGCGAAATTGGCAACCACTTCATATTCATCATGCTGCCAGCCATATCACGGGTCGGATTTCATTACTAAATCCGCTTTCTGATAAACCTCTGCTGGCTGAATTGGTGTTTGATAGGCCATTGTGGTTAGTTGAAAATGATCGGCTGATATTGCGAGATATCAGCGCCAGAAAAACATTGGCTGGCGCGCGGGTGATAAACCTAAATTCCCCCCGCCGTGGTAAGCGCCAGCCGGAATTTTTGCATTGGCTCACTCAGCTTGCCAGAACATCAGATCATGCAGCTAATTTAGCGCTCCATTTACCACGAGGCGCACTTTCTCTCGACCATTTTTCTTGGGCGCGTCAGTTAACAGAAGCAACTTTCCACCAGCTAATCGTTGATGAGGATGTGATTATTGCCGACGGTATGGTGTTATCACAGAACAATGCCAGGTTAGCAAAGCAGAAGTTGTTACAGGTTTTGACCGAATATCACCAGCAACATGTTGATCAACTGGGTTTGGGAAGAGCACGTCTGAAACGGATGGCGCTGCCAACACTGGATGAAGCACTGGTTTATACTCTGATAGATGCATTGCTCAGTGATGGACAATTAAAGCAGTTGCGTGGTTGGTTATACCTTCCTGAACATGATTTGGCTTTCAGTGATGAACAAACAAAATTGTGGCAACGAATAGCACCCTACTTTACAGATGATCCGTGGTGGGTACGTGATCTGGCTGCTGATTTAAAACAAGAAGAAGTAACTATCCGCAATTTGTTGAAAAAATCCGCTCAATTGGGGCATATTATCGCTATTGTTCCTGATCGTTATTATTGCAGCCAACGAATCCAACAATTCGCGGAACTCATTCGCCAATTTAATCAAGATCATGGTGCAATTACCGCTGCGGATTTTCGTAATCAACTCGGTATTGGTCGTAAACTGGCCATTCAGATATTGGAATTTTTTGATCGCAGTGGTTTTACTCGTCGTCGGGCTGAGTCACATATTCTCAGAGATAATGGGCTATTCTGATGATTTTTTATTTAAAATATAGATGATTTCAGCAAAATCACCGTCTTGCTCTGAATCTGTGCTATTTTTGCCAACCGTTAGCTTTCTATTAACTGGATTGAATACGCTATGAAAAAGAAGATAACATCGGGCGTTTATCTGGGATTATTGTTTATTGCAACTTTAATTCTGGTTTTTGAAAAAAATGAAGATATTTATCCGGCACTGATTGCTGTCGGTGTGTTTGGTGTGATATTTGGCTTGATGTTTTTTATATCAGCCAGGTTACTGTTTTCCGCTGCCTTTACCGGAACACTGTTTATTATCTTTAAATTCCTCAATCAGATAAAAGTTCATTACTACAAAGAGCAGTTGATGTTCTCTGATCTGAACTTGATGTTTGATCCTGCCAATCAGGAAACATTACGCCACTATTGGCTGGCCGGTTTAGGTGTTGTCGCAATGTTTATCTGGCTGATTTTTAACATGACGTTGAGTTGGAAAAAATCATCTCCCCTCCGTGGTTTCAAATGGCGTACTGTCGGCTTGGTTCTGGCGGCGTTCTGTACATGGGAAGTGAACGCTACTGCCAATGCGTTCAGAGAACAGTGGGAATCTTCACTGCCAAAAGGACGGGGTACCGTCACCAATATGGTGATGTCGGCTAAAGATGCCAAATATCATGCGCCTCAGTTTGGACAATCATCCGATTATTTTCTGCAACAGGCTAAGAATGTCGTGCTACCTGTGCCTCAGTCAGCAATTAAACCTGACGTAGTGATGTTATTACAGGAATCCACCGTAACTCCGCATATCTATCAATTGTCTGATGATACCCGTTTACCTAATCTTTATATGTTCCAGCGGGATTCTGGCGTCAGCGCACAAAGCCCCATGCGGGTGCAAACTTTCGGTGGTGGTACTTGGTTATCTGAATTCTCTGCTCTGACCGGCTTAAATACAGATGATTTTGGCTCACGTAAGAATGCGGTTTTTTATTTTATTGTCGATCACCTGAAATACAGCTTGTTCCGTGAAATGAAACAGAATGGTTATTACACGGTTGTTCTGACGCCATTTAATAAATCTTCTTATCATTCGGGTCATGCTTATCAGACTCTCGGCGTTGATCGCATTATTCAGCCACAGGAATTGGGATATCCCGCCAGTCTCGATAAAAATCTCTGGACTATCTCTACGCAAGAGATGTTGGGTTATGTGAAAGACATTTTGGCACAGGAAACAGATAAACCTCTCTTTATTTTCTCACTGACTATGTATGAACATGGCCCATATGATGAAGATCACGCTGATGATTACGGGCTTACCGGACATGTGAAAAATTCACAGGCAGTGGGTAAGTTCAATCACTATATGGAGAAAATCAAAGCTTCTGATCCGGCAATTAAAGATTTTAGTGAGTTTGTTGCTAAACGGGAAAAGCCCACTATTTTCCTTTACTTCGGTGATCATCAACCCAATATCAGCCTAAATCAGTACAATGGCGTATTTTCAAACCCCGCTCATATCACCCAGTTTACTATGCGGGATAACTTGCAACAGGGAGAATCTATTCAGACTGATGAACTGACGGATATTTCATTCCTTGGCAGCATGATTATAGAGAGAGCTAAATTAGATGCTTCACCTTTTTACCGCGCAAATATGACAATGCGTCATCTCTGCCGAGGAGCGTTGGATGATTGTCAGGATAAGGCGCTGGTGGAAAGCTACAAACACTATATTTATCAGCAATTAGACGTTGCAGGTAAAAAGTAAGTTATAAAATCATCATGTGAGTAGGTGCCATATTTATATGGCACTGTAAATGACTCCAAATACCGAGTTGTAGTAGATAATTGGCTATCAGGCTGGCGCAGTCGTTCCACTGCTCGACTTGATAATCATTGCAGACGCTATTGCTCTCCTGAGCTGATGATAGGCTTTCCCCCGGTTCAATGACTGTTGCTTATGAGTTATTGATGCAATTTAAAACAATAGGGGACTGACTTGTTAGCCTTAAGAGCATATGATTAGTGACAAAGTGAAATGTCCTTCACATACTTATTTGGAGCCATCCATGATGATTTACTACAGATTAAATATCCCTCAGATTTTAATTCGTCATCAACATAAAAAGAAACAAATAAAGTAAGAATAATGCCTGTTATTGACACATATGAAACATAATTTCCTATTTTACTATTAAGACGTTTCACTTTACCCAATGAGATTCTATATAAAATAAAAGAAATATAAATCAATACAGGGCTAAACCAAATAGCTCCTGCGCTTTTCCATGAGAATGTAATAACATCATCACGCTTAAAAAAACCGACATAATCATTCAATGAAAAAAATATAGATAACATTGTCATAAAAAGAAGCAATAAAATTCCTAAATATAATTTAGTTTTATTTTCATTTATATTATCCACGGCTATATCTACTCCACATATTAAAAAACTGATCCGAATGGTATGGTGTCTGGTTTATTTTTTATGTTTTTAATTATAGTTTCACTAATTTTAAAATGGTCATCTAACCAATAGATAGAAATCATTAAATAAAACACTATCATATAAAAAATATGCTTAGTGACAAAGTGAAATATCCTTAACATACTTATTTTGAGCCATCCATGATGATTTACTACATGTTACATATCCCTCCAACTTTAATTCATCATCAACATAAAAAGATACAAATAAAGTAAGAATAAACCCCACTATTGATACACATGAAATATAATCCCCAATTTTACCATTGAGATTTTTTGTTCTATTTTTAGCAATTCTTAACAAAGCATAAGCAATATGAATAAGTAAAGGAGAAAACCAGATAAATCCTGCACTCTTCCATGAGAATGTAATAACGCTATCACGCCTAAAAAAACCTATATAATCATTTAATGAGAAAAATACAAATAATGCCGCCATAAAAAAAACAAATAACGAACCTAAGTATATTTTTATTTTATTTATATTATCCACGACTATATCTACCCCACATATTAAAAAACTGATCTGCCGTAGGTGTTCCCACAATAACATTTCTTTTTCTATTTTTTATGTTTTTAATTATGCTTTCACTAATTTTAAAATAATCATCCAACCAATATAAAGCAAACGAAACGCCAACCCCAAGAGCAAAAACTCCAATAGTTACAGCCAAAAGACTCCACCCTATAGTTAAGAGTGGCGCTGCTATTAGTGAATTAACGCCCAAAGCAACGCCTGTTGATACCGCTAATTTTGCACCATCCATTGTTAAGTTAACAAACAAATCAGCTAATCCATAATCATCTTTAAGTATTAACTCAACTGCTCTATATGCTGCTGAGAATACTATACCGAATCTAGCACCGTTAACAATCCCATCATGAATACCTAGCGTACCTACTCCAAAAGATACTATACGTGGATTATTAGCAAGATATCTTGTAGCATTTAAATAGTCTCTTACTCCAGGATAACCTCTCAATTTTATATATTTTTTACCCTCTTTCCCAGCATATTCCGTTGCCTTAACACCGAAACTCCTTAAATCATTTACTATTTTAGCCACGCCATAAGAATCTTTTATATTACCAGCAAATGATGAAGCTGGATCAGCATACGAATAAAAGGTTTTAACATTATTTTTCCATTTATTATAAAAATTATGATCTAGTGTTTTTATATAAGTTATTGCCTCATCTTCTGTTAATAAAGCAATAACTTCCTGGTTTAGTTTAAATTGATGCTCCAATTCCAATAGCATACGGTTATATTTTTGATCTTCTATTTGTTTTTTAAAATCAAGATGATTTTCTAATCTGTAATCATTATCAACAAATGTTTTTAACCGTGGATCATACTTCATCTTACAACTCCACTTATATTATATAGTCTATTGAAATTTTGTTTTATATTTTATCGGACTTAGCTATTTTTTTCTTTAATTTTTCTGAATTGTTGGGAGCTGGATCAAATTCAAGCAGAAGCACTGATTCATGGGCATATGCCCATCCATGCTTTGCTGAGTACAGTATGCTATACACAGAATGTGCAGCGGGAATTAAAAGCACAAGCCAATGGGCAAAGGAATTGCATTGATGTTCATAGCCTAGAACATTTACCAACGCCACTACAGTTTTCCTTGCGGTACGTATATAAATTAGATAATTTAGCTAAATTATCTAGATGTTCGATGGTAAAGGTTATGATAAACGAACAAGATATTTACGAAAGGATCAAGCAGGTTTTAGCGAATGCGCCACGCAATCAGTACACGGCTGAGCTGCATCTACAAATGATTAAGTATGCCGATGAGCTGAAAAACATTACAGCTAAAGACTTTTGTGAAGGTGTTGGGCTTACCCAGAGTTTTGGCACTGAGTTCAGTAAAATGCGTAATCTGACGCAACGTTTGAAAACCGCAGGTCTTAATACGGATCTGCTTTAAGACAATTTTGTCGATGTAAATTACCAAAGTCTGAACGATGAATATGCCTGTATAAGTGGAGTATAAGTATGACTATTCAGACCAATAAGCACGCTAAAGCACATTTTTTCAAGTGTGCATTGCAGGTAAATTCTTCAGGCTACATAAAATATCAGGGGCAGCAACAGGCGCTTTCTGAAGATGATTATAATCAGCAATTGTTAAATGCTTCGCTAGAGATGGGAATTGAAGTCATTGGCCTAGCTGATCATGGGTCGGTGAATGGTTTTGAAAAGATCAGAGATCTCTTTGCACAACATGGAATCGTGGTGTTCCCCGGCTTTAAAGTTGCCTCCAGTGAGACAATTCACTTCGTTTGCTTGTTTGATGAATCAGCTTCGGCTGATCTGATAAACAGGCATTTGGGAGCATTGGGTGTGGATATAAACCAGCCGGAAGCTCCAGTACAGAAATCCGCCTCGGATATTATTAATTACGTAAACGATAAGGGTGGTTTCATTTTCGCGGCCCACTGTATTAATGATGATGGCGTGTTAAAACGTCGGATGAGTTATGTTTGGCAACATAAAGGGCTGTTAGCTGCTCAGATCCCAGGTTCAGTTGAGGACCTAAAAGGTGTAGAAAGCGACTTTTATCGTAAAGTTTTCCTGAATAAGGATGATAACTATCGCCGCGAGCGGGAAATGGCTGCCATCAATGCCGCTGATGTGGCGAAGCCTGAAGAGATTAAAGCTGATGGCGCTTCTTGTTTAATTAAAATGACCAAGCCCTGCTTCACTTCTTTCAAGCAAGCTTTTTTAGATGCGGGCTCCAGAGTGCGGCTAAATTCAGACAAACCGGAAAACTATGCGTCAGCTATCGAACGTATTCGTTTTGTCGGCGGTTACCTTGATGGTGTGGATATTGAATTATCGGATCACTTAAACGCAGTGATTGGTGGTAGAGGTACGGGCAAATCAACTCTGCTGGAGTGTATTCGCTATGCTTTTGATTTAGAACCTTTTGGTAAAGCATCTAAAGCTCAACATGACGCTATTGTAAAAAATAACTTAGGTCTCGAAAAAGGCATGGTTGAAGTCAGTGTTCGCTCTGCAACCATGCATGGCCGCATATTTACGGTGAGCCGCAAATATGGAAACCAGCCAGTGGTGAATGAAAACGGCAGAATTTCACCTTATCACCCCAAAGATTTACTGCCTGGCGTTGAGCTGTACGGTCAGAATGAAATTTATGAGATGACTCGGGATGAGCAAAGCCGAAACTTACTTATTGAACGATTCTTGGGAAGTGAGCACGAACAGTTTGATAAGGCCATAACCAAAGTTCTAGTGAGCCTTAAGGATAACCGTGAAACCGTTATTCGTGCGCTTAGCCAAAAAGCAGATATTGAGGCAGAAGTTGAGCGTTTACCCAAGTTATTGGATCAGGCTAAACAATTCCGAGCGCTGGGCATTGATGAAAAGTTGAAAGTGATTCCAAAGCTGGAAAAGGAAAAACAACTGAGTGGGAGAGTTAATGAAGAAATTACTCGAGTAAAAGAAGCTATCAACATCTTAAAAGACAGTTTGCCAGATACGGTATTTTTAAGCGATGCCAGCTTAGAAGGGTTGCCACACTTAGATCTTTTAAAACAAAAGCGTCAAGTTTTGGAGATGTTAAATAACTCTTTAACTCAATGTTTAATCCAGGTTGAGGAGCTCTCCAGTAAAACCTCAAGGGATTTACTTCCTCTACAGCAACAACTGTTGGAAAGGTTGCGTGCAGAAGAAGAACAACTTGAAAATGCGTTTAAAGACATACCTACAAGTCAGGGTAAAACGGGTCGGCAGATTGGCGCTGAATATCAAACCTTACTAAAGCAAATTGAACAGATTCGTCCAAAAGAAACTGCCTTGCAAAACCGACAAACCCAACTCAACGAGCTCTATAGTCAGCGCAAGAAACTATTACTTGAGTTAGATCAACAGACCAGCGCACGTACTAGCGCCATGCAGAAGTCGGTTAAACGGCTCACTCGCAAGTTAGATCAGAAGGTACGCCTTAGTCTGAATTCTGAAGGTAACCGCCAAGAATTAGTGAATTTCCTGAGTGATTGCAATTTGGAAGGTGTTGGGCCGAAAAGGCTAGCGTGGGTTTTAGAGGGTGAGTTCACACCAGCCAATCTTGCTGCCACTATTCGCCAAGGTGAAACTGAATTAACCTCTAATTTCGGTATACCTAATTCCGTTGTACGAGCGTTAAGCCGTTTGCCTGAGTATAAACTGCTTGAGCTAGAAGAGTTGCAGCTTCCCGATACAATGGCGATTGAGCTGAATATAACTCATGGTGAACGGGAGGCCGTTTTCCGCCCAATTGGGGAATTATCGACCGGCCAACAATGTACGGCGATTTTGCACCTGTTGCTATTGGACAACCAAGATCCGCTTATCCTTGATCAGCCGGAGGATAACCTTGATAACGCCTTTATTGCTGAGCGTATCGTTGCTGAGCTGCGCAGAGCCAAGCTAAGCCGACAGTTCTTGTTCGCAACCCACAACGCCAATATTCCGGTATTTGGCGACGCGGAATGGATTGGCGTGTTGAGTGTGGAAGATAACAAAGGGTTGATCCTGCCAGAACAACAGGGTGCGATCGATATGCCAGAAGTGCAAAAACTAGCGGCAGATATATTGGAAGGTGGTAAAAGTGCGTTTAATCAACGCCGTGAAAAGTACGGCTTTAACTGAATGCTTTACTTCCTTGGGAGAGAACGATGTTAAAAACAGAATTGTTGGAAATTATTGCCAATGGCGAAAACTCAGGTGTGGAGTTTAAGCGAGATGATATACGTCCTGAGCAGTTAGCCAAAGAAGTTGTTGCTATGACCAACTTTCAAGGGGGACGGGTACTGCTAGGTGTGGAAGATGACGGCACTATTAGCGGCGTACAAAGGCATGATCTTGAAGAGTGGGTTATGAATGTCTTTCAGAGCAAAATTCATCCGATGATTCTGCCGTTTTACGAAGAAGTGAAATTGGATGATGGCAAACTGGTTGCTATCGTTAGCTTTCCCATCGGCATTTCGAAACCCTACATCGTTCGCCATAGCGGAAAAGAGGACATCTATATTCGTGTTGGGACAACATCTAGGCTAGCAACTAGAGAGCAGCAGATGCGATTGTTTGAATTGGGTGGAATGCTGCATACTGAAGTAATGCCTGTGCCTCGTACAGATATGAGTTGTTTGGATGACGCTCGCCTAACCAATTATGTAAAGGATATCTTACAAGATCCCGATGTACCTAAAACGCCTGATGAATGGCAAGCAAGGCTACTTGGTCTGGGTTTTTTAACCGAAGCCGCAGGCAATGTTTGCTGCACAATAGCGGGCTTGGTGTTATTTGGTAAAAGCCCGAGACGCTATCTCAAACAATCGGGTTTACGGGTCATGGTATTTCATGGTGAAGATAAGGAATACAAAGTTGCATTGGATGACATCATTGATGGCCCAATGGTCGGGCGCTGGGATCTTGAAAATGGTGATAAACGGCTAGTCGATGGTGGCGTTATTGAGAAATTCATGGAGGCTATGAGTCCCTTTATTTATCAAGAGTCTGATCAGGTGAATGAAGAGTTAAGGCGAGAGAAACAGTGGTTTTATCCACTTGAGGCCGTTAGAGAAGCCTTGGTCAATGCGCTGGCGCACCGCGATTGGACGCGTTTTGTTGAAATTGAAGTATCTGGTTATTCTGACCGGCTTGAAGTAATTAGTCCGGGTTCGCTACCAAACTCTATGACGATAGAAAAAATGAAAGCAGGACAGCGTTCCCCCAGAAATACCATTGTTATGGAAGTATTACGTGATTATGGCTATGTCGATTACCGAGGAATGGGTGTGAGAACCAAAATTATGCCATTAACGAAAGCGTTAACAGGTAAAGATCCTGAGTTTGATTTGACAGACGATCATTTAAAAACAATTTTGTTCCGGTAACAGATGTTGTGACTGTTGGAACAGCGTATACCTCACTGTATTTGGCGCTTTTAAAACAGCGCCATTTTTTTAAAAGCAATCGGAAAACGACTTTACAATGCACGATGGGATTTTGGTAAAACGGATCAAAGCGAAGTAAATGGGTTTTGAAGCGTTACACTTTAAAAATGGCTACTTCACTTCCCAATACAAAAACTCGAAAAAATCCTTCCTAGCAAATCATCAGAAGTAAACTCACCCGTGATCTCACTCAATGCCTGCTGCGCCAGACGCAGCTCTTCCGCCAGCAATTCACCTGAACGAGCAACCACCAATTGTTCATGGCCCTGTTGTAAATGTTCCGCTGCGGTATTTAATGCCTGTAAATGACGACGACGAGCCAAGAAACCACCTTCGGTATTACTGCTAAAACCCATCGTTTCTTTCAGATGATCGCGCAATAAATCAATGCCTTCACCGCTACGGGCAGAAAGTCGAATTAGCGAGTAACTACTTACTTCGGCAATACTTGTCTCTTCATCAGTCATATCTGTTTTATTACGAACGACCGTGATAGGGAGCGATTTAGGCAGACGAGCCATAAATTCAGGCCAGATTTCTACAGGTTCAACCGCGTTCGTTGTCGTGCTATCTACCATAAACAGCACACGATCAGCCTGCTCAATTTCCTGCCAAGCACGCTCAATACCAATACGCTCAACTTCGTCACTGGCTTCGCGCAAACCCGCTGTATCAATGATATGTAACGGCATACCGTCAATATGGATATGTTCACGCAGCACATCACGAGTTGTACCTGCAATATCCGTCACAATAGCCGCTTCACGGCCTGCTAATGCATTAAGCAGACTGGACTTTCCTGCATTAGGGCGACCGGCGATAACAACTTTCATCCCTTCACGTAACAGGCTGCCCTGACGCGCCTGAGAACGTACACGCTCAAGTTCAGCCATCACTTCATCCAACTTAGCCTCGATCTTCCCATCAGAAAGGAAGTCAATCTCTTCATCTGGAAAATCAATAGCCGCTTCTACATAGATTCGCAAGTGAGTAAGTGCTTCCACCATTTGATGAACTTGTGTAGAAAAAGCGCCCTGTAAGGAGTTCATCGCTGAACGGGCTGCTTGTTCCGAACTGGCATCGATCAGGTCAGCAATGGCTTCCGCCTGAGCTAAATCCAGTTTGTCATTCAGAAAAGCGCGTTCAGAAAACTCACCTGGGTTAGCGATTCGCACACCTGGCAAAGTCAGAATACGTTTAAGCAGCAAATCGAGAATAACCGGCCCACCATGACCTTGAAGCTCCAGTACATCTTCTCCGGTAAATGAATTGGGCCCAGGAAAGTAAATAGCAATCCCCTGATCAAGTATCCGGTCATCCACATCACGAAATGGCAGATAATCTGCATAACGGGGTTTGGGTAATTTACCTAATACCACATCAGCCACCTGTGCGGCTTTCGGACCGGAAACACGCAAAATGCCAACCCCTCCTCGTCCTAGCGGGGTAGCCTGAGCAACTATCGTATCCGTGGTATGCATGGTTATCTCTCTATTTGCTGTTTCGCTCAAATGACTTTTTCATTCAAATAGTTAAGGCGGTCAATGACCGCCTTTACCGTGACAACGGCCAGCATGTATTCTGGCTGAAGCTATACCCGTCATCTTTCAAGTTGCCTCTTTGTTGGCTGCACTCACTCACCCCAGTCACATAGTTTTCTATGCCCCCGGGGATTCGCTCCCTTGCCGCCGCGATCCATCTTGAAATCCATAGGGTGTATGTTTTATTTCGCCGGCTTTTTCTCACGGCTATGCAAACCGCGTTTTTCCAGCCCACGATAAATTAATTGCTGCTGGATAATTGTCACCAGGTTACTGACGATATAGTACAGAACCAAACCCGATGGGAACCACAGGAAGAATATGGTAAATATGACAGGCATATAGGTCATAATCTTCTGTTGCATCGGATCAGTAATTGTTGTCGGAGACATTTTCTGGATAATGAACATTGTCACACCCATCAGCAACGGCAGGATGTAATAAGGATCTTGCGCAGACAAGTCATTAATCCAACCAGCAAATGGCGCATGACGCAATTCAACAGAACCCATCAACATGTAATATAAAGCAAGGAAGATTGGCATCTGGATCAACAGAGGCAAACAACCACCCAGTGGGTTTACTTTCTCTGCTTTATACAATGCCATCATTTCCTGGCTCATGCGCTGTTTATCATCGCCAATACGCTCACGCATAGCCGCCAATTTAGGCTGTAACAAACGCATTTTCGCCATTGAAGTATATTGTGCTTTAGTCAGCGGGTACATGATACCACGCACAATAAAGGTGATAACGATGATGGAGAAGCCCCAGTTACCAATAAAACCATGCAGGAACTTCAACAACTTAAATAACGGCTGAGAGATAAACCATAACCAACCATAGTCTACGGACAGATCCAAATGAGGTGCTACAGCAGCCATTTCATCTTGAATTTCCGGGCCAATCCACAACGTGGAAGAGACCGTTTTTTCACTATTAGCCGCAACCGAGATTGGCGCGCTCTTATAGCCAATCGCAGCCATCCCTTTATCTAATGCAACAGTGTAGAAAGTACTGGTTTCATTAGCCGTAGGAACCCAAGCGGTAGCAAAATATTGTTGCAACATGGCAATCCAACCACCTTTGGTGGTCACGGATAAAGATTCACCTTCAATATCGCTAAAGCTATATTTCTTGTATTTGGTATCGTCGGAAGAATAGGCGGCGCCACGGTAAGTATGCAATGCAAAGTTATTGCTGCCTGTATCACGATGCTTGGGTAGTTCAACACTCTGTTTCAACTGACCAAAGAAGGTCATCTGTAACGGTTTTTCCGTCGTGTTATTAACATGGTAATCGACACTAATCGCGTATTCACCACGTTTCAGGACAAATGTTTTGACGTAAACAATGCCATCCTTAGTGACGAAATTCATCGGGATACGCAATTCATCCTGCCCATCAGCCAATACATAGCTATCCTGTGCTGCGGTATACAGTGGGCGTTCACTATTCAGCGGATTATCTGGGCCATCTTTCCCCGTCAATCCACTTTGCGCTTGATAAGAGAAAGCAGGTGTTGTTTCCAACAACTTGAATGGCTGGTTTGAACCCAGGGTATCAGGATAGGCCAACAGGTCAGCCTCTTCGATATCACCGCCACGGGTATTGATGGTCAGAGAGAGCACATCAGTTTTAACCGTGATAAGTTTACCTTTTCCACTGCCTGGTACAGCTTGATTCTCACTGCTCGGCATATCCGTTTGTTGCGTGGCCTGTACTGTCGTTGGCTGCGGATTTTTATCTGCTTCCCATGCTTGCCAGACCAAGAAAGAAACGAACAGCAAAGCGATGAGAAGAAGATTACGTTGCGAATCCATCGTTAGTGTTCTCTGTTATCGTTGTTTTTTACGGGTGGGACAGGATCATCACCACCTTCATGTAAAGGGTGGCATTTTAATATGCGTTTCACCGTTAACCAACAGCCTTTTATCACTCCAAATCGGCATAATGCCTCAATGCCATATTGAGAGCATGTAGGATTAAAGCGACAACGAGGCCCCAACAGCGGGCTTATTACCAACTGATATCCCCGGATTAATGCGATCAGGAAGCGCGAGCCAAACGACAGTGACGACGCCATAATTTATCCAACGCCTCCGTTAACGCACGGTTATCAAGCTCAGCAACGCCTTTCTTAACCAATACCACAAAATCCATAGGAGGCAACTTATGTTGGTTTAAACGAAAGCTTTCACGGGCCAACCGTTTAATTCGGTTACGCTCATGAGCTCGTTTAACATTTTTCTTGGCTATAGTAAGACCGATACGGGGATGCCCCAGCTCGTTCAGGCGGCCAAGGATAGTAATCTCTGGCGAACTTGCCCGTTGGGGTTGCTGGAAAACATAAGTGAAATGCTTGGGAGTTAACAAGCGTAACTCCCTCGGAAAAGCGAGCGTAACCACTAGATGGTTAGCTTTATTACTTAGAAACGGTCAGACGAGCACGGCCTTTTGCACGACGGCGAGCCAGAACCTGACGACCATTTTTGGTAGCCATACGAGCGCGGAAGCCGTGAGAACGGTTACGCTTCAGTACGGATGGTTGGAAAGTGCGTTTCATAGCGATTTCTACCTAACTTAAGATTATTACTGATTCAGTAAATGCGTTGGCAGCCAGTGAGAAATAGACACCGATGCCTCAATCGCAACATCAATATAAAAGAAGCGGGATTGTAATAAAATGTACAGCTCTGAGTCAATTTACATAACGCAAAGTCGGCCGGCTTTTCTACTGAGTCGGATGTTTACCAACACTCTGCCCATGCGTACACCAGAACCTTTCACCAAGAATTATCGGTAAAAACTCTGGTATCGCACATAGGGTGCAACATTATACGGACTACTGAACAAAGCGCAACGATCACCGATAGATCTTCGTTTTTTGTTATGATCCTTGGTCCGATTTTACTTTAAATATCGGCTTATTCTCGATCTGCATTCGACAACCGCCATAACTCCACTACAACCCCTTTACAGCCCTTTATTTCACAGACAATTTTATCCTGTGGATAAAAAGCGCTTAAACTGTGTAAAAGAATGAAGATCTATATCGTCTTTTGCGCTATGATCCCAAGCCATGATTTGGATCTTATCCTCGGATCATGGGGGAGCGATGACATTAAAAATCGCCATACACATGACAATTGATCCTTCTTCGCCTTAGAGGAGTCGTTGTTTTGTACCCAATATAATGAGCTAACCACTCCGATTTCTTTAATTGTTAATTGGCCTTGTTTTAGGGGAGTCCACCGTGTCACTTTCGCTTTGGCAGCAATGTCTTGCCCGATTGCAGGATGAATTACCTGCCACAGAATTCAGTATGTGGATACGCCCCCTTCAGGCAGAGCTAAGTGGTAACACGCTGGCACTTTATGCCCCAAATCGGTTCGTTCTGGATTGGGTAAGAGAGAAGTATATCAACAACATCAATGGGTTGTTGAATGACTTCTGTGGAGCAGAAGTACCATTATTACGTTTTGAAGTTGGCAATAAACCCATTTCCCAAAACGATAGCCCGCCACAAAGGGTTGTTGCTCACGCGCCGGTTGCACCTGCACCGCAAAACACATCAGTACGCCCCAGTTGGGATAACACTGCGGTACAACCAGAGCTATCTTATCGCTCTAATGTTAATCCAAAACATACTTTCGATAACTTTGTCGAAGGTAAATCCAACCAACTTGCCCGTGCTGCCGCAAGACAGGTAGCTGATAATCCCGGCGGTGCTTACAACCCACTATTTCTTTACGGTGGTACGGGTTTGGGTAAAACCCATCTATTACATGCCGTAGGTAACAGCATTATGGCACGTAAGGCAAATGCCAAGGTGGTTTATATGCATTCTGAACGCTTTGTTCAGGATATGGTCAAGGCATTACAAAATAATGCAATAGAAGAGTTCAAACGCTATTATCGCTCTGTCGACGCATTACTGATCGATGATATTCAGTTTTTTGCCAATAAAGAACGCTCGCAGGAAGAGTTTTTCCATACATTCAATGCATTACTGGAAGGCAACCAACAGATTATTCTGACATCAGATCGCTATCCAAAAGAGATCAATGGGGTAGAAGATCGGTTAAAATCCCGTTTTGGTTGGGGGCTAACCGTTGCAATTGAACCACCGGAACTCGAAACTCGTGTCGCTATTTTGATGAAAAAGGCAGACGAAAACGAAATCCAGTTACCGGGAGAAGTTGCTTTCTTTATCGCCAAACGTCTGCGTTCTAATGTCCGTGAGCTTGAAGGAGCACTGAACAGGGTAATAGCGAATGCCAATTTTACTGGCCGAGCGATTACTATTGATTTTGTACGTGAAGCATTACGTGACCTGTTAGCACTGCAAGAAAAACTGGTTACCATTGATAATATTCAGAAAACAGTCGCTGAGTATTATAAAATCAAGGTGGCCGATTTACTTTCCAAACGGCGCTCCCGTTCCGTTGCCCGTCCAAGGCAAATGGCAATGGCGCTGGCAAAAGAGTTAACCAACCACAGCTTGCCTGAAATCGGGGATGCCTTTGGTGGACGTGACCACACAACTGTGCTGCATGCTTGTCGTAAAATCGAGCAACTGCGTGAAGAAAGTCACGACATCAAAGAGGATTTTTCTAACTTAATCAGAACATTGTCTTCCTAGTGCTATGAAATTTATCATTGAACGTGAGCAATTGTTAAAACCACTGCAACAGGTCAGTAGTCCGCTGAGCGGCCGCCCTACTCTGCCCATTCTTGGTAACTTATTACTACAGGTTACAGAAGGCTCCCTGTTGCTGACCGGCACAGATTTAGAAATGGAAATGATGGCAAGAGTCACGCTTTCATTGCCACACGAAGCAGGTGCAACCACGGTACCAGCACGTAAATTTTTTGATATCTGGCGAGGTTTGCCAGACGGGGCCGAGATCAGTGTAGAACTGGATGGCGATCGCCTATTGGTGCGTTCTGGTCGCAGCCGTTTCTCGCTTTCCACGCTGCCCGCTTCTGATTTTCCAAATCTTGATGACTGGCAAAGTGAGGTGGAGTTTTCACTGCCGCAAGCTACATTGAAGCGCCTTATTGAATCAACTCAGTTCTCAATGGCTCACCAGGATGTCCGCTATTACCTCAACGGTATGTTGTTTGAAACCGAAGGAGAAGAGTTGCGTACAGTTGCAACAGACGGTCACCGTCTGGCCGTCTGTTCTATGGGAATTGGTCAAAAACTGCCTTCCCATTCGGTGATCGTGCCACGTAAAGGCGTTATTGAACTAATGAGATTGCTGGATGGCGGCGATACTCCGCTACAGTTACAAATCGGCAGTAACAATATTCGTGCCCACGTTGGCGACTTTATTTTCACCTCTAAATTGGTGGATGGGCGTTTCCCTGATTATCGTCGCGTATTACCAAAGAACCCGGATAAAACCCTGGAAGCCAATTGCGATATGCTGAAACAGGCTTTTTCACGCGCGGCGATTCTCTCTAATGAGAAATTCCGTGGAGTTCGCCTCTATTTCAGTGAAAACCAGCTAAAAATCACAGCCAATAACCCTGAACAAGAAGAAGCCGAAGAGATTGTAGATGTCAGCTACCAAGGCGCTGAAATGGAAATAGGCTTTAATGTCAGTTACGTGCTAGATGTTCTCAATACACTAAGATGTGAAGAGGTTCGTTTATTACTGACTGATGCTATTTCCAGTGTTCAGATAGAAGACTGTGCCAGCCACAATGCGGCTTATGTCGTGATGCCAATGCGCCTGTAACCGGATTTATATTTCAGGTATATGACTCTCACGCGTTTACTTATCCGCGATTTTCGTAATATCGCCGCTGCTGACTTGCCTCTAGCTACCGGATTTAACTTTCTGGTTGGATCTAATGGCAGCGGTAAAACCAGTGTACTGGAAGCGATTTATACGCTAGGCCACGGGCGCTCTTTTCGTAGCATTCAGGCAGGACGGATAATCCGTCATGACTGCAATGAGCTCGTTCTGCATGGGCGGCTAGGGCAACCAGAGAATGAACGGGAACGGTCTATCGGTCTGAGTAAAAACCGTAATGGCGACAGTAAAGTCAGAATTGATGGTAGTGATGGTTGTAAAATTGCAGAACTGGCCAAGATGTTACCGATGCAGCTTATTACCCCAGAAGGGTTTACTCTATTAAATGGCGGGCCAAAATATCGACGGGCCTTTATTGACTGGGGTTGCTTTCACAATGAGCCACGCTTTTTTTCTGCATGGGTAAACTTAAAACGGCTACTCAAACAACGCAACGCAGCACTACGACAAGTCACTCGCTACAACCAGATACGGCCTTGGGATCAGGAATTGGCGCCACTCGCTAGCCAAATAAATCAGTGGCGTGGTGAATATGTTACAAACATTACTCAGGATATTACGGATACTTGTAACCAATTCTTACCCGAATTTACATTAAGTTTCTCTTTTCAACAGGGATGGGACAAAGAGAGTGATTATGCTGAATTACTGGAGCGCCAATTTGAGCGCGACAGAACGTTAACCTATACAGCTTCCGGCCCCCATAAGGCAGATCTGCGCATTCGTGCAGAAGGAACGCCAGTAGAAGATATGCTATCCCGCGGTCAATTAAAGTTACTGATGTGCGCACTGCGGCTAGCACAGGGTGAATATTTCACCCGACAGAGCGGACAACAATGTCTGTATCTGCTTGATGATTTTGCCTCCGAACTGGATACCGGCCGCCGTCAATTGCTGGCCGCACGTCTAAAATCCACGCAAGCACAGGTATTTGTCAGTGCGATAAATCCCGACCAAATAACAGACATGCTTGATGGAAATAGCAAGATGTTTCGCGTGGAAAATGGCAAAATAGAGGTTCAACCACAGGATTAAAAATGAGCGAGAAACGTTGATGTCGAATACATATGACTCCTCAAGTATCAAGGTATTAAAAGGGCTGGATGCAGTGCGTAAACGTCCGGGCATGTATATCGGCGATACAGACGATGGTACCGGCTTACACCACATGGTCTTCGAGGTTGTCGACAACGCTATCGACGAAGCCCTCGCTGGTCACTGTAGCGAAGTTATCGTCACTATTCATGCTGATAACTCAGTCTCCGTACAGGATGATGGCCGCGGTATTCCTACCGGTATACACGAAGAAGAAGGTGTTTCAGCAGCCGAAGTTATTATGACGGTGCTGCATGCGGGGGGTAAATTCGATGATAACTCTTATAAGGTCTCCGGCGGTTTGCACGGCGTAGGGGTTTCCGTTGTTAACGCCTTGTCTGAAAAGCTAGAATTGGTTATCCGCCGTGACGGCAAAGTTCATGAACAGACTTATCACCTTGGTGTGCCGCAAAGCCCACTGAAAGTCGTTGGGGAAACTGAACAGACAGGTACCCGTGTCCGTTTCTGGCCGAGCATGGATACTTTCCGTAATAACACAGAATTCCAGCACGACATTCTGGCTAAACGCCTGCGTGAACTATCTTTCCTGAATTCTGGTGTATCTATCCGCCTCATTGATAAGCGCACTAATATAGAAGACCACTTCCATTATGAAGGTGGAATTAAAGCGTTTGTTGAGTTCCTAAATAAAAATAAAACACCCATTCATCCAAATGTTTTCTATTTCTCTACAGAAAAAGATGGCATTGGCGTTGAAATTTCAATGCAATGGAATGATGGTTTCCAAGAAAATATTTACTGCTTTACCAATAACATCCCACAACGCGATGGGGGCACTCACTTAGTTGGCTTCCGTACTGCGATGACACGTACCCTTAATAGTTATATGGATAAAGAAGGGTACAACAAGAAATCCAAAGTCAGCGCCACCGGTGATGATGCTCGGGAAGGTTTAGTTGCCGTTATTTCCGTTAAAGTGCCTGATCCAAAATTCTCTTCTCAGACTAAAGACAAACTCGTCTCTTCCGAAGTGAAGACTGCGGTTGAAACGTTGATGAATGAGAAGCTGGTGGAATACCTATTGGAAAATCCAAACGACGCTAAAACTGTCGTCAGTAAAATTATTGATGCCGCTCGCGCTCGTGAAGCAGCCCGTAAAGCGCGTGAAATGACACGTCGCAAAGGGGCACTGGATCTGGCTGGGCTGCCAGGCAAACTGGCTGATTGTCAGGAACGTGATCCGGCACTCTCTGAACTCTACTTAGTGGAAGGGGACTCGGCGGGTGGTTCGGCAAAACAGGGCCGTAACCGCAAAAATCAGGCAATTTTGCCGTTAAAAGGCAAAATCCTGAATGTCGAAAAAGCGCGTTTCGATAAAATGCTTTCTTCTCAGGAAGTGGCAACCCTGATCACAGCATTGGGCTGCGGTATTGGCCGTGACGAATATAACCCAGATAAGCTGCGTTACCACAGCATTATTATCATGACGGATGCGGACGTCGATGGTTCTCATATTCGTACTCTATTGCTGACTTTCTTCTATCGTCAAATGCCAGAAATCATTGAACGCGGTCATGTGTTTATTGCTCAACCACCACTGTATAAAGTCAAAAAAGGCAAACAAGAACAATATATTAAAGATGATGAAGCAATGGATGAGTACCAGCTATCCATTGCACTAGATGGCGCTTCACTTTACACCAATGAGCACGCACCAGCCCTGAGAGGCGAACCACTGGAAAAACTGGTAACCGAATTTAATAGCGTACAAAAAATCATTAAACGCATGGAACGTCTGTATCCGCTAAGTTTATTGAATAGCCTAATTTATCATCCGAAGCTGACCGAAGAAGCATTGTCTGATAAGGCGAAAGTTAAAGAATGGATTGAAATGCTGGTCACCCGTCTGAATGATAATGAACAAAACGGCAGCAGCTACAGTTATCGCCTCCATGAAAATCGTGAGCGCCAAATGTACGAACCTGTTCTGTGCGTTCGTACACATGGTGTTGATACTGATTATCTATTGGACTTCGATTTTGTCCACGGTGGGGAATATCATCGTATTACTCAACTAAGCGATAAACTTCGCAATTTAATCGAAGAAAGCGCTTATATCGAACGAGGTGAACGACGCCAGCCTATTAGCAGTTTTGAACAGGCGCTAAACTGGTTGACTAAAGAGTCTCGCCGTGGGTTGTCTATACAGCGCTATAAGGGTTTGGGAGAAATGAACCCTGAACAGTTATGGGAAACTACCATGAACCCGGAAACTCGCCGCATGATGCGTGTGACAGTAAAAGATGCCATTGCAACTGACCAACTGTTTACAACTCTGATGGGTGATGCGGTTGAACCTCGTCGAGCATTTATTGAAGAGAATGCCCTGAAAGCAGCCAATATTGATATCTAATTGATATTATTATCAACTGAAATAAGCGCTCATATTGATTCTCTATGGGCGCTTTTTTTATCTGTTATTTATAGCCAATAAAGTGTAATTTATTTAATGTTTCTGTAAAACATCACTTAAATATAATCTAAGGATATATACCCTATGAATTTCAAGATGCATCGCGACGGCAAGGGAGCGAATCCCCGGGAGCATAGATAACTATGTGACCGAGGTGAGTGAGTGCAGCCAACAAAGAGGCAACTTGAAAGATAACGGGTATAATATGGCTGACATGATTTACATGATAATAAAGGGAAAAAACAGGGATTAATATCGGCTGGATGTTCTTCTGTTGATTCTATTGGTAATAAATATCAAGCAAACCATCTTGATCAGATAATTAGTTTATAGCTTAAGCCATGCGATAACACAGGCTCAAAATGTCGATTATCAACCCATTATTATCCAAGAGCTTATCGACAAATTATAACAATTAGTTGAAGAAAACTACATGTATCGGAATTATGAAACCTTATTTAGATAATACAAGAACCTCAATAACACCCCAAATAATCATAATATTATCACTGTTTTATTCTTCAAAAAAATAAATAGAAGAAACAATATAACAAGAAATAAAAAATAATACACCTAACCACGATAACTTATTAGAAATAATAACGTCCGTATAACCCATGATTTTTTCTTTCTTAATCAACAGGTTTTTAATATAGCATACTATGCTTTCAATAATTAAATATTAA
>NZ_JAPFCD010000150.1:0-502 GCF_026153155.1 Photorhabdus aballayi
GCTAATCCTGCTCCTGAAGAGGGAACAGCATCTTTCATCAAGTGACTAACATCGGCATAACCCACTGCCACAAACGCTCGGTTGATTTTCCATTTACACCAACCTCCACCACTAAAAGGTAATTTTGTCTGAAAATAACCGGTTTTTGGATCAGCCTTAACGTCCAGACTCAATCCGTTATAGGTTGGTACCTTATGAGGTGTCATAGTTGCACTAAACTCATACTCAAGACAATCTTTTGAGATATATTCTGCCGACACATACGGTTTTGTATATTTCGGCATGACACCCTCCACCGTTATCCACGGCCCCTTTCCATCAGATGAAAAGGGAAATAGCCAGTTAAAAAAGGTATCGCCCATCGACCAGTAAATAAAAGACAGCAGTAATAATGACAGTGTGATTTTTAATATCCTCATGCTGAAAGTTCCTTACCATCGCAGTAGTACTGTAAAGCCAGTTTCCCTTTTTCTTGTTGCTGGCTCACGGTCAATGATTTTTA
>NZ_JAPFCD010000151.1:0-502 GCF_026153155.1 Photorhabdus aballayi
GCAGCGAGGCGGCAAGTGAACGAATCCCCAGGAGCATAGATAACTATGTGACTGGGGTGAGTGAAAGCAGCCAACAAAGCAGCAGCTTGAAAGATGAAGGGTATATAATCACCGATAGGCCAGAATATCAGTGGGCGCAATATTTGATATACCGGCGTCTGACGTAAATGTATTCCGAGCGGACATAATTCAATTTATGAAAAAATTCACTGTACAAAAAAACATTTTTTGCTGTCATTTATTTTTTTAACTTGAACCCCGTTATGCGTCTCACTGGTATTAATGAGCTGCCGGTTCATAAGAGTTAATTACACATTTCTTAACATACTTTTGGGATGAAACCTCACAAGATGGAACGTGGCTGAGTGACTCCGTACCGTGTTTCCGTATCAAATTAACCAACCAACTAAGAGAGATTATCCGATGGAACTAGGAGACGTAACTTTCGTTCAGAAATGGCCGAATTTCTACCCTGTAATCATTTCCATACAGACTAGAAATA